>WQXD01000004.1 GCA_009785015.1 Oscillospiraceae bacterium
CAAATCCCGGGGGAATACAAAGCTTTTCGTATTCCCCCGAGTTTTGGCCGGTTGTTATTTTTTAGTTTACCGTTTTGATATAATCGTAGCTCACTTTGACCGACTCCAGCGGCGGGTAGTTGACGCACGCGTCCTGCTCCACGGTGCCGTACTTGACCCCGAGCTTTGCCGCTGCCTCGATGACGCATCCCCAGCACACGTTTCCGCTGCCTATTTCCGTGGGGGTTTTTGTATCGTCCACGTCTTTTATATGTATGTTTGAGGTGAGGCGCCCGCCGAGCTTGTTCAGTACGGCCACCACGTCGGCCCCGGCGGCATAGGCCCAGCCCACGTCGATCTGGAATTTTATGGAGGGGGCATTTTCGGCAAAGATATCTATCACCGTTTTTTCGCCGTATTTGGTGGCGAATTCCCCGGTGTGGTTGTGGAATCCCGCCTCATAGCCCGCGGAGATGATCTTTTGCGCCGCGGCCTCGAGCCTTTTGGCCGTGGCTACTGCCTTTTCCTCGGTGTCCGTGCCGTCGATCCACGGCACCACGATGGAGCCGGCCCCGATGGCTTTGATAAATTTTACCACTGTGTCGAAGTTGTTTTCGATTTCGTTTATGCCCACGTGCGCCCCCGTGGCAAACAGCGAGTGCTTTTTAAGAAGGCAGCCCACTTCTTCGCCGTGATCGGGGTCGTAGGTCATTTCGACGCACTGATAGCCGGTTTCCGCGACTCTTTTCAAGATTTCGTCATATCCCAAGCCGATTTCGCTTCTTATGGTGTAAAGCTGAAGCCCTATGATGAGTTTCATAAAATTTTCCCTCCTGATTTTATTTTTATTTTTTAATTTTTCATTCCTTTATCTGTTCGACGACAAACGATTCCAAAATATCCGATTCCTGTATGTCGTTGAATTTTTCCAATCCGATTCCGCACTCAAACCCCTGGGCCACTTCCCTCACGTCGTCCTTGAAACGCCTGAGCGATGAAATCTTGTCCTCGAATATCACGATTCCGTCCCTGACCACGCGTATCTGCGAATTTCTCGTGATTTTGCCGTCCTGCACGTAGCTGCCCGCGATCGTGCCCACATTCGGGACCCTGATCGTCTGGCGCACCTGCGCGTGCCCCAGCAGCGCCTCCTTGAACTTGGGCGCGAGCATGCCCTTCATCGCGGCGTTTATCTCCTCTATACATTCGTAGATCACCCTGTATGTGCGCACATCCACGCCCCTTCTCTCCGCCGCGTCGATTGCGGCCTTGTCGGGGCGCACGTTGAAGCCGACCACTATCGCGTTCGAAGCCGAGGCGAGCAGTATATCCGATTCCGTTATGCCGCCCACCGCGCTGTGTATCGCCTTTATTTTCACTTCTTCGGTGGATTCTTTCAAAAGCGAGGCGCGGAGCGCTTCCACCGAACCCTGGACGTCCGCTTTTATTATAATGCCCAGCTCTTTTACGCCGCTCTTGACCTGCGAAAACAGATCTTCGAGGGTGATGTTGGAAGAACTCTTGAAATGTTCTTCCTTGTCCTCGGATTTTCTCTGCTCGACAAGTTCCCTCGCCATTTTTTCGTCTGCGACCACCCGGAACGTATCGCCCGCGTTCGGAGTCTCTGAGAGGCCTATGATCTCCGCGGGCATTGAGGGCCCGGCGGATTTCAGGCTCTTGCCCCTGTCGCTGTTCATGGCTCTCACTCTGCCCACCGCCATTCCCGCAATCACGATATCGCCGGATTTCAAAGTGCCGTTCTGCACCAAAACCGTGGCGACAGGGCCTTTCCCCTTGTCCAATTTGGCTTCTATGACCACGCCCTGCGCGGGCCTTTCGGGATTGGCCTTGAAATCTTTCATGTCGGCGGTCAGCAGTATCATTTCGAGCAGCTCGTCTATTCCCCGGCCCGTAATCGCCGAAACCGGCACGCACACGATGTCCCCGCCCCATTCCTCGGGGATGAGCTCGTACTTGGTGAGGTCCTGTTTTACCCTGTCGGGGTCGGCCTGGGGTTTGTCCATTTTGTTTATGGCCACGATTATGGTGACATTCGCCGCTTTGGCGTGGTTTATCGCCTCGACTGTCTGCGGCATGATTCCGTCGTCGGCGGCCACTACAAGAATGGCGATATCCGTGCATTTGGCGCCCCTCGCACGCATGGCGGTAAACGCCGCGTGGCCGGGCGTATCCAAGAAGGTTATTTCCCTTCCGTTTACCTCGACTCTGTAGGCCCCTATGTGCTGGGTGATCCCGCCCGCTTCGCCCGCGGTCACGTTTGTGTGCTTGATGGCGTCCAAAAGCGACGTCTTGCCGTGGTCGACGTGCCCCATCACAACCACCACCGGCGCCCTGGGCGCGAGTTTTTCTTCGGGGTCGGCGAAATCGTCAAACAGCTTGTCTTCTATGGTCACCACAACTTCTCTCTCGACTTTCGCGCCGAATTCCATGGCGACAAGCCCAGCCGTGTCGTAGTCTATCTCCTCGTTCACATTGACTTTCACGCCGAGCATGAATAATTTTTTCACCACTTCGGCCGAGGTTATCTGGAGCTTGGAGGCGAGCGCCGAAGGGAGTATTTTCCCCGGAAGTATGAGCGAAAGCTGTTTTTTCTTCGCTTTTTCCTGTTCTTTTTCCTGCTGTATTTTCCGGAGTTTTTCGAGGGCGAGTTTTTCCTTGTCTATCGGCCTGCCGGATTTGTCCCTTTCGTAGGGCCTGCCGCGCTGATAGACCGGGGGTTTTGGAGGCTTTGGCTTGTCGGCGGCGGGCGCTCCCCTGCCCTTTCCGGGCTCCGGGACGAAAGTGTCGAGATTTTCGTTGTATTTCGACAAATCAACGCTCGTAGTCCTGGTGTCCACTATTTTCGCGGATTCATTTTTTACCCCCGCGGTCACTTTGATGTTGTCGCTTGAAATGATATCGACCTTATCCCCGGGCCTCGGCGGCCGAGGCGCTCCCTTGAAATCCGGGCCGGGCCGTTTTTGGCCTTTGTCATTTTTGTCGTTTCTGATATTTTTGCCGTCTTTGCCGTCTTTGCCAAAAGCGGGATTTGAAAAATCGCGCTCTTTTCTCTGCGGCTGGTTCGGATCTTTGGGCCGGGGAGGCTGCGGCTGAGGCCGGGGTTTTTGCTGCTGCTGCGGCGCGGCGGTTTTTGGTTTTTCGGGCGCCTTTGGTTCTTTAATTTCTTCTTTTACTTCCGCTTTAACCTCTTCTTTAATCTCTTGCTTGCTCTCTTGTTTGATCTCTTCTTTAGGCTCCTCTTTGGGCTCTTCTTTTACTTCCGCCTTGATCTCTTCTTTGATCTCTTCTTTGGGTTCTTCCTTTGTGGGCGCCGTATCCGCTTTATCCGCGGCTTCCTCTTCGATTTTTTCGGGTTCCGGTTTTTTTGTCTTCGGAGCGTACATATAAACATCCAAGTCCTCGACCTGATTTTGCCGGGTCAGAAATTCGAAGATAAGATCCAAGTCGGGGCTTTCGAGAGCAGCCGTCGTATTTTTGGCCGGTAAGCCGTATGATACCAAAATATCCGATATATCCTTGCCTTTTAAATTGAAATTCGCGGCAATCTCCCTGAGTTTGAATTGTTTAATCGCCATATTGTTTTAATGCACCTCCGTAGAATTTTCGGTTTTTATTTGCTCTGTTAAAGATTCGAGTATTTCGTCCGAGATTTTTACTTCCAAGTTTTTGTCGAATCTTTTCGCTTTCACAGCTTTTTTAAGGCAGTTCACGTCGTGGCATATATACGCCCCGCGCCCCGATTTTTTACCTTTTAAATCTATGCTTATTTCGTTTTCCGGGCTGCGCACCACTCTTATCAGCTCGTTTTTGTTTTTTGACGCGCCGCACCCGAGGCACTTTCTTTGAGGTATCCTCTTCACCGCAGGCATTATATTTTCCCTCCGCCCATATGCAACTTATTCAATGGCCGCCGACGTCTTTATATCTATTTTGTACCCCGTGAGTTTGGCGGCCAAGCGCGCGTTCTGCCCTTCTTTGCCGATTGCCAGCGAGAGCTGGGAGGCTTCGACCACCGCGCGGCAGCTCTTCTCCTTTTCGTCTACGCCGACCTCGAGGACTTCCGCCGGGGAAAGCGCCGCTTTTATGTACTCCGCGGGATCTTCGGAGTATTTTATCACATCGATTTTTTCGGCTCCGAGCTCTCCCACCACCGCATTGATCCTGCTGCCCTTCGCCCCTATGCAAGAGCCCACCGGGTCCACATCGGCGTTTTGCGAGCTGACCGCTATTTTGGTCCTTGAGCCCGGTTCCCGGGCTATGCTGTTTATGATCACGGTTCCGTCGCCTATCTCCGGGACTTCAAATTCAAACAGGCGCCTCACCAAGCCCGCGTGTTTTCTCGACAGGGTTATGAGCGGGCCTTTCGCCTGATTTTTGACTTCGATCACATATACTTTTATGCGGTCGCCTTCTTTTATTTCTTCGCCGGGTATCTGCTCCGATTTGATGAGCATCGCCTCGCCCTTGCCTATATCGAGTATCGCGTTTCCCGAGAGAGGGTCGATTTTGTACACGACGGCGGATATGAGCTCCTCTTTTTTGCTTTCGTATTCCTTTATCAGAAGTCCCCGCTCGGCTTCCCTTATCCCCTGGATTATGACCTGTTTGGCGGTCTGCGCGGATATTCTGCCGAAGTCCTTCGGCTTGAATTCCAGTTCGGCCACGGAACCTATGGTATACCTGCGGTTTATCTTCTGCGCTTCCGCCAGATCTATCTGCAAGGCGGGGTTTTCCACTGTTTCAACCACATCCTTGAGCTGAAACACTTTCATTTCCTTTTTGTTTTCGTTCAAATACACTTTCACGTTGGAATTGCCGCTGTCGCGTTTGAAAGCGGTGACAAGCGCGGTCTCTATCTTTTCCATCATGTACTGCTTCGATATGCCTGTTTCCTCCTGAAGCGCGTCAAGCGCGGCGAAAAATTCGACGTTCATTTTCTTACTTTTTTCTCCCTGTAATGTATATATTTATTATATATCGATTTCATCGCGCGCGTAAATATGCGCGATCTCGTTTTTTTTGAGGGTGAGCGCCGCCGCGCCCGCCAGTTCAAACACAAAGTCCCCTTCGGGGCCTCCCGCTTCTTTTAAAACCGCTTCAAAACTTTTGTCCCCCGCCAGCTCGTTTTTGGCGAAGAGCTTGACTGTCACCTCTTTGCCCGTGTATTTTTTCAGCTGCCCGGCGTTTTTCAGCTCCCGGTTCAATCCGGGCGAGCCCACGGCGAGGCAGTAGCTGTTTTCAATCGGGTCCTCCCGGTCCAAAACAGGCGTGACGGCCCGCGTGACCTTTTCGCAGTCCTCAAACGATATGGGAACACCCGAAGGGTTTTCGATGGTTATCTCGAGCTGCCACTGACCGTCGGCGCTGTAGTATTCGAGATCCCAGATCTCATAGCCCAGACCCGCGATTTCGGGCTCCAGGAGCTTTTTTGCCGCCTGTTCTATCTGAGCCTTTGACTGCGCGGCCGCGCGCGGTTTGTTTTTGCTGTTTTTTTCTTTTTTTATCCCCAAATCAAATAATCTCCGTTTTTATCAGGTATTTCAGGCTTTTCCGCTCAGCCTGTTTATATTGTTGGCCAGATATCCGGCTCCGAACCCGTTGTCTATATTTACCACCCCGACCCCGCTCGCGCATGAATTAAGCATGGTCAAAAGCGCCGACAGCCCGCCGAGATTTGCCCCATAGCCCCTGCTTGTGGGCACGGCGATGACCGGTTTGTCGGTGAGCCCCCCCACCACGCTGGCCAAGGCCCCCTCCATTCCCGCCGCCACTATGATCACATTCGCCTCTTTTATCTTGTCCAACCGCGAGAGCAGCCGGTGCAGCCCCGCCACGCCCACGTCGTAGACCCTCTCCACGCCGTTTCCCAAAAATTCCGCCGTGACCGCCGCCTCCTCGCACACGGGCACATCCGCGGTCCCCGCCGAAAAAACGGTGATCAGCCCTTTGTTTTTTAAAAAAGGGCGGCCCAAAACCGTTATGATCCTGCAAACGGAATGGTGAACGGCGTTTGGGTATATTTCTTTTACGGCGCCGTATGTTTCTTCGGGGACCCTGGTGATCAGGATATTTTCGGCGCCGTTTTTTTTCATGTTGGAGACGATGCCGGCTGTCTGCTCTATGGTTTTGCCTTCGCCCAGTATGACTTCGGGGCAGCCCGCCCGAAGTTCCCTGTTGTAGTCGATCACCGCATATTCCAGATCCTCAATGGGCTTGTATCTGAGCCGCTCCACCGCTTCGTCTACGGAAATATCGCCGTTTTTCAGGCTTAAAAGCATTTGTTTTACATCCATAACATCACCACAGCTCCAGACAGTCGAACATCACCTCTATTTTCGACACGTTGAATTTTTTTGTTTCCTCCGTATTTATTTCTATTTCTTCGGTATACGGCTTCAGCACGTCGTCCATCAGATAGGATTGTATCTCGGTGAGTATGACGCTTCTCCACGGGACGTTGTTGTCGAGGTCCGGTGCCTCGCCCGCAGGCAGCAGCTCGTATCTTTTCATTATGTGCATGCCGTAATCGCTCTCCACTTTTCTCACTTCGCCGATTTGCATATCGAATGCCGCCTTCACGAATTCCGGCACAAAATTGGTGCTCTCGCCGACCGTGTAACCGTCGGGATAAAAGGCGGCGCCCGGGTCTTCGGATTCGGAAAGAAATTCCTCGAAATCCTCCCCGGCCGTTATGCGGCTGTATATATCCTCGACCTTCGCCTGCCTCGCGGCCATTTCTTCATCGGAAAATTTATCGGGGCTGCCGTCGGGGCCCATGGTCCCGGGGCTGTAGAGTATCAGTATGTGCTTCACTCTCGCGCAGCTCTCTTCATAGATCATATTTATCATATCGTCCGTGATTTTTCTTTTGCCGGTTTCAGAGTCGAACAGATCCTTTCCGAACAGCCCGGTGAGCGCCTCGTATTTTTTTATTTCTTTGTATATCTTTTCGTTTATTCCCAATTTTTTCAGTTTTGAATTAAACAGGGATTTTGAGTTTTTGTAATACGCGCCTATTATCTCCTCTATTGCGCCGTCTATATTTTTAAGGTCCTTGTCTGAGAGCTTTATGTCGTTTTCCCTGCAATACACCGAAATGGCGAGCAGCTGCCCAAGCGATGATTCGGCCTGCCTTTTCACCATGGAACCCCAGGTGGCGGGCGAGGCGTAAAACTGGGACCACAGCTCCGGTATATCGCTTAAGCCCGTCGGGTCCTCGGGCATCGAAGCGCCGTAAATCGCCTGATAATAGCCGAACAGCATCCTCGTTTTGGCATAACTGAGATAATAGCCGTATATTTCCGGCGAAACCGTCTCCGTGATTTTGTCGCGGCTCAGGCTCATGGCGGGCTTTTTGCCCAAGGCGCAGGAGGACGCGGCGGCGCACGCAAAAACAGCGGCGGCTAAAATCAAAAAACAACACGTCCGCAAAAAATACCTTTTTGTTTTCCTGTTTTTGCTCATAAGCTCACCCCTGTTTCAAAAAACTGTCCAGCCATATCTCCCCTATTTCAAAAGCCTCGTAGAGCGAGTCTTTTTCCCCGAATTTGACGATTTCCTTCGTATTGCTGTCGGAACTCTGGATCAATATCAGAACCTTTGTGGCGATCTCATGGCCCTTTTCCTGCTTGGTTTCCTTTATGGTCAGGGTCATGACATATTTATCGGTTTTCGCGTCGCCGAAACAGATTACATTGTCCTTGCGCACAAGGGGTTTGCTTTTGTATGTAAGCGCCGCGTCTTTGTTTTCACCCATTTAATTCTTCTGACGTTCCTTTCTCACGTTTTACGGATTTTTGCCGAAGGGACGCCGCCGGGGGCGCGTCCCTTATGGAAAATATATAAATCAAAGCGCCCCTTTTGCCTTTTCGGCTAAGGCGGCAAACGCGGCTTTATCCGATATGGCAATTTCCGAGAGCATTTTCCTGTTTAAAGTCACTCCGGCTTTTTTGAGCCCGTTTATGAACCTCGAGTAATTTATGCCGTTTACTCTCGCCTGAGCGGATATCCGGGTTATCCACAAAGCCCGAAAGTCCCTTTTTTTCTGTTTTCTCCCCACATAGGCGTAGTTCCCGCTCTTCATGACCGCTTGCTTGGCCATTTTGAAATGTTTCGATTTCGCTCCCCAGTAACCTTTGGCGGCCTTCAGCACCTTGTTTCTTCTTTTGCGCGTCATGATCGCGCCTTTTACCCTTGCCATGAAATTATCCTCCTAAAAAATTATAATCTTGAAATACCGACAGAAAACACCTTACGCGTAGGGCATCTGCTTTTTTACGGCTCTTATGTTGGATTCATGCAGATACGCGCCCTTTTTGAGGTGCCTCTTTCTTTTGGTTTCCTTGAGGTGGACCTGATGGCGCCTGTGCTGATGGGAGTATTTGACTTTTCCTGTTTTGGTCATGGAAAAACGCTTCGCCGTGGCTTTATGGGTTTTCATTTTGTTGCCCATTCTTATCAATCCCTTCTGTAAAAAATATTGTGTATATCAAGCATTAGGTCTCTTTTTTTTCGCCCGGAGACTCCTCTCCGGCGGTTTTGGCCGGCTTTTCATCGGCTTTTGTCTTTTTTGGGGCTATGAACATGGATATGCGCCGCCCTTCGCGCACCGGTTTCTTTTCCACCACGGCAAAGGCCTCGCAGGCCTGCTCGAATTTTTCGAGCATCTGGTACCCGAGCTCCATATGGGCCATTTCCCTGCCCCTGTTGAGCTCAAGCGATATTTTGACTTTGTTGCCCGCTTCGATAAATTTTTTGGTCTGGGCGAGCCTCGTGTTGAAATCGTGGACGTCGATATTCCAGGAAAGCTGCGTCTCTTTGGTTTCCACGATCACTTGTTTCTGCTTTTTTTTGGCCTCTTTGTTCTTTTTGGCCTTTTCGAATTTATACTTGCCGTAATCCATAATCCTGCACACGGGGATTTGGGCCGTAGGGGCGATCTCCACCAAGTCAAGCCCTTTTTCCGAAGCCATGTTCAGCGCGTCCCTTGTGCCGAGCACCCCCACCTGATTTCCCAGATCGTCGATGACCCTCACTTGGGGCGCTTTGATTTCATTGTTGACGGAAAGATCTTTCGTGCCGATGTATAAACACCTCCAAAAATGTTTAAAATATGCGAAAAAATAAATAAAGAGCGAAAAAACAAATTTCCCCGCCCCGGCTGCAGGCGCACGACGGCAACAGCCGCATACGCGCATAAATTTCGGATATCGACCATACGACCCAAAACAAAAGCCTATGGTGAGAACGGAGACGTTCTGCTTCTTTTTACATCACGCGTACCATTATACCACGCAAACTTGATTTTGTCAAGCCCTTTTTTGATTTTTATAAAAAATTTGTTGTTTTTGAAATTGTTAATTTTTTGGCAATATAATGTTTTATTCTTGCAATAAGGCCGTATATCGTGTATAATACTTAAAGTAAAGTATTTTAAGAATGCGGGATGGGGGACGCCGGGTATGAAAAATGTGAGCAGGGTCTTGTTTGTTTGCACGGGCAACACGTGCCGCTCGCCGATGGCCGAGTATTATTTCAACAGCGAAATAAAAAAAACCGGCGGCAAAATCTTTGCTTGCTCGCGCGGGCTCTTCGCGCATCCGGGAGAGCCGATGTCGGAGGGGGCCCTCGAGGCTTTGGCTTCAAAAAATATCGCGGGCCGCGAGCACAGATCGAGGCAAATCGACGAGGAAATCATAAAAAATTCCGATCTCGTCTACGGTGTGACAATCCATCACGAGGCCCGGCTGAAACAGCGGTTTCCCGATTTTGCGGACAAGATATTTGCAATGGCAGAGGATATAGGAGATCCGTTCGGGGGCAGCTTTGAGACCTACCGGAGATGTTTTGAAAACATACGAAAATCCGTCGATGTCGTCGTCAAATCCCTGTCGGAGGACAATTTGGAAAATGGCTGAAATCACAGCTTTCCGCCCCGAGCATATAGACGCCGTTTTCGAAATCGAAACCGAAAGTTTCGGCGACCCGTGGTCAAGGCGTTCCTTCGGCGAAATCTTAAACAGCCCGTCCGCCGCGGGTTTTATCGCACTTGAGGGCTGCGGGGCCGCGGGGTATCTGATCATGCTTTGCATACCCCCCGAAATCGAAATACTGAACATAGCCGTGAAAAAATCCCTGCGCCGCAAAAAAATCGCGACCGGATTGTTTGGCGCCGCGCTCGAATATGCGAAATCCCAAAAAGCCGAAAGGCTGTTTCTGGAAGTCAGGAAGTCGAATGAGGGCGCGCTGAAACTGTATCAAAAATTGGGGTTTCAAACCGTCGGAACGCGGAAAAATTATTACGCGAACCCCCGCGAGGACGCGTTGCTCATGAGTTTGAGGGTTTGGTAGAAAAAATGTTGGTACTCGGTATAGAATCCTCCTGCGACGAGACCTCGGCTGCGGTGGTCGGGGACGGGAGGGAAATTTTGTCGAATATAGTGCTCTCGCAGGCCGGCCTCCACGCCCCTTACGGCGGGGTCGTGCCCGAGATCGCCTCGCGGGCGCACACCGAAGCGATTTATACGCTCTGCGAAAACGCCTTGAAAGAGGCCGGAATCGCCGCTTGGCAGCTCGGAGCGGTAGCCGCCGCATATGCCCCCGGGCTGATCGGGGCGCTTCTGGTGGGGCTCAATTTCGGAAAGGCCCTGGCCTACAGGCAAAAACTGCCCTTTGTCGCCGTAAACCACATAAAAGGCCATGTGGCCGCCGCATATCCGGAATACAAAAATCTCGAACCGCCGTTTTTGGCTTTTGTGGCCTCGGGAGGGCACACCTCCATAATGGAATGCGCGGAGTATACCGGATTCAAGCTGCTCGGCAGCACGCGCGACGACGCGGCAGGGGAGGCATTCGACAAAACGGCGAGGGCCATGGGCCTCGGGTATCCCGGCGGGGCGGCGATAGAAAAATACGCCGCACTCGGCGATGCACACAGTGTAAAAATCCCGCTGGCCGCCGTCCGGGGCAGCGAGCTCGATTTCTCCTTTTCGGGGGTGAAAACCCACATAATCAACCATATAAACGCGTTAAATCAAAAAAACGGCGGCTTGACCGAAAAAGACAGGCGCGACATCGCCGCTTCATTCACCGAAAACATCGTTTTGTCCGTTGTTTCGAGGATAAAACGCGCATTGGAAATAACCGGACACAGCGCCTTGGTTTGCGCGGGGGGCGTTCTGGCAAATGGGGATATACGCAAAGCTTTGGAAAAGCTGTGCGGGGACTTGAATGTGGATTTATATATCCCCGGCAAACAATACTGCGGGGACAACGCGGCGATGATAGCCTCTCAGGGCTATTATGAATTCAAAGCGGGCAGCGCGGCAGCCCTGAGCCAAAACGCTTTCGCCTCCGTTGATTTGGACTAAATTTCCCGGTTATCCACAGTTTTTCGCCGAATATTCTGTGGATATTGTGGATAAGTCCCCAAAAAACCGCGCGTTTTTTAAAAAACACCAAAAAAAGATAAATATATAAGGAGGCAAAAACCTTGATTATGGATAGAAAAAAAGCGGTGGAAGCCGCCGCCGAAAAATTCGCGGAACTCATGTATTCGCAGCTCGAGCGCGTCGATTTGATGGACGCCGAGCCTGATTTTACGGATTTTTCCAAACTCGACAAAATCGTGATCGGAATTTGCGGAGGCGACGGCATCGGCCCGATGATAAGTTCCGTCTCCCGTGATATTCTGGAATTTTTGCTGGGGGAGGATATAAAATCCGGAAAGGCAGAGCTGAAAACAATCGAAGGGCTGACAATTGAAAACAGAATAGCGCAAAACAAACCAATCCCCGGCGACGTGCTCGAAGAGCTTAAATCGTGCCATGTCATATTGAAAGGGCCCACCGAGACCCCGCAGGCGGGAGACGGCAGGCCCAATATCGAGAGCGCCAACGTCGCCATGCGCAAAGCGCTCGACCTGTTCGCCAATGTGCGCCCGGTCAAGGTGCCCGGGCTCGGAATCGACTGGACCTTTTTCAGGGAGAACACCGAAGGCGCTTACGCAATCGGCAGCAAAGGGTTCACTATCGGCAATCTGGCGGTGGATTTTACCGTGACCACCGACCCGGGCTCCGAAAGGATAGCGAAACTCGCCTTTGAATTCGCGAAAAACAACAACAAGGACCACGTGACCATTGTGACCAAGGCCAACGTGATCAAGACCACCGACGGCAAATTTTTGGACATATGCAACGCCACAGCCAAAGATTATCCCGGTATAAAAGTCTCGGAGCGCTACGTCGACATAATGGCCGCAGAGCTGATCAACGACGTCCGCCGCCGCGACTTTCAGGTATTCATACTGCCCAATCTCTACGGGGACATACTGACCGACGAAGCGGCAGAATTTCAGGGAGGGGTGGGCACCGCGGGCTCGGCCAACATCGGCAAAAAATACGCCATGTTCGAAGCGATCCACGGAACGGCTCCGCGGATGATCAAAGAAGGCAGGGCGAAATACGCCAACCCCAGCTCGCTGCTCAGGGCCTCGGTGCTGCTGCTTTCACACATCGGTTATCAAAACCGCGCGAAAATACTCGAGCGGGCGCTCGACGTCTGCACCCTCGAGGAAAAAAAGCTCGTGATCGACAGCCGGGGCACGGGGGCGACCTGCGCCGAATTCGGGGATTATGTGAAAGAGACAATTTTAAAGGTGATGTGAGATGACGCAAAAGCAAATATCGCCCGCGGTAAAAAACCGCCTGCCGAGATATTACCGTTATCTGTCGGAGCTGCTCAAAAATGAACGCTACAAGATATCCTCGGGGGAATTGTCCAAGCTCATGGCCGTGACCGCCTCGCAGATACGCCAGGACCTCAACTGTTTCGGCGGCTTCGGGCAGCAGGGCTACGGATACAATATAGAGCAGCTCCACGAGGAAATAGGGCGCATACTCGGCGTCAAACGCGGTTTTTCGGCGGTCATCGCCGGGACGGGCAGCCTCGGCGCCACATTGGCCAAAAGCGGGATATTTTCAAAACGCGGCATTTGCCTTCTCGCGCTCTTTGACAACGACCCCGAGGTGATAGGCAAGAAAATCGCGGGATTTACGGTGGCGGACATAAGATATGCTGCCGCCTACTGCCGCGAGCACAAAATCGATATAGCGGCGCTGACCCTGCCAAAGGAGGAAGCGAAGCCCGTGGCCGACATGTTCGCGGCGGCGGGAGTCAGGGGCTTCTGGAATTTTTCGAATATGGAGCTCAAAATCGACAGTCCGGGCGTCAAAGTGGAAAATATCCACATGGGCGACTCCCTGATGATGCTGTGCCTGCAGCTGAACAATTGAAATTCGGCAAATTTTTCATTTCTTTCATTTTCTCAGCGTGTCCAAATCCTTGTATCCCGACAAGAATTTCAGCGCCCTCTCCACTGCGTCCTTCGAGTCTCCCCAGGGCTCGTTTTCGTTGTTGTAGTCGAATTTTTTGGTAAACCAGGTGACGTCGCCCAGCAGCTTTTCGGCGTAACTCACCATCACCGCCTTGCACTCGTTTGCGAAATCCTGATACAGCCTTTTTGACATGGAATAGGCCCCCACATGGAGCAGGTCCGCGTAGTGGCCGAGGCAGAAGCAGGGCTGTTTTGACAGCTTCTCTTTGAATTCTTTTTCGCGCTCCCATAGATAGGCGGTATTTTCGAGCATTTTTGTGAGGGAGTGGTTTATCTTGTCGCATATGTAGCAGCTCTGCGGCTGTTTTTCGAGTTTTTGGCCTTTGGAACCGAATACATTGCCCTTTAAGCTTTTCAGTATATTCAGCGAAAGGTGGCTCTCGAGGATCAGCGCGAGCCCGAGGCGGTTCTTCATGTTGAACATTATATCGTAATGTTTTCCGCAGAAGCCCTTTTTGTTGGTTTCGATCCTGATGTCGGGCTCCATCATCGCGCCCCCGAGTATCGCGTCCAATTCGGTGTCCTCGAGTTTTTTGTACAGCGAACACACCGGGCAGCCCGAATACAGATCAAACGCCTCGTTTACGGGTATCGTGTATATCGTTTCAATCATAAACATGTCCTTGTCTTTTTATGTTATTTGAGGGGTAATTCAGAATTATATGGATATATATTCATCCGGGGACAAAACAATCATAGAAAATATGGAAAATTTCGATTTCGCGGATATTTTCGGCTGCGGCCAGTGCTTTCGCTTCAATCAAACCGGCGGGGGCGAATTTTCGGGCGTGGCCCGGGGAAAACATCTGAGGGTCTCCCAAAAGGGCGGCAAAATAACTTTTTGGACGAGCCCCGAAGATTTTGAGCATGTCTGGCGGGAATTTTTCGATATCGACCGGGATTACAAAAAGATACTGCAGGAGCTCGGGCGCGATGAAACCTTGAAAAAGGCTTCGGATTTCTGCCCCGGGATCAGGATATTGAAACAGGAGCCCTTCGAGTGCCTGATCTCCTTTATAATCAGCCAGAACAACAATATCCCGAGGATAAAAAAAATAATCGAGAGCCTGTGCGAAAATTTCGGCGAAAAAATCGACCTCGGCGGCAAGGTTTTTCACGCCTTTCCCACAGCGGAAACCCTCGCCGGGCTGACGCTTGCGGAATTGGACGTCATAAAATCGGGCTTCAGGGCAAAATACATATCAAACGCGGCAAAAAAAGCTGCCTCGGGCGAAATAGACTTGGAAGCGGTTTGCCAAATGGACGCAAGCAGGGGCGGCGAGTATCTGCGGCAGTTAAAAGGCGTCGGCGAAAAGGTCTCGGCGTGCGTTTTACTGTTTGCCTACGGCAAATTGGAAGCGTTTCCGGTGGACGTCTGGATAAAAAGGGTGATGGAAAAATATTACGGAGGCGTCGGCTGCGAGCGGATTTTCGGGGAATACGCGGGGCTTGCGAATGCGTACCTGTTTTATTACGAAAGGGAAAAAGGGAAAAAAACATGATAACAAAAAGGGATACGACGGTGGGCTATCACTGCCCGTTCTGCGGAATGCCCGTGCTGAACAGGATAAACATATTCTCAATGGAGGGTAACCTGATCAAAATGAAATGCGTGTGCGGGGGAAGCGAGCTTTGCGTGCAAATATTAAAAGACCAAAAATACAAAATCACCACCCCGTGCATATTGTGCCCCAATCCGCACACATTCACATTGTCTTCAGCCGCCTTTTTCCAAAGGGAGCTGTTTTCGCTCTCGTGCAAGTTCACCGCTGTGGAAATATGCTTTATCGGCAAAAGCAATAAAGTATATGAGGCGCTGCGAAAAAATGAGGAAGAACTGATAAAGACTTTCTCGGATGCAAACGATTTGGAAAAGGACGCCGACAATCTGTTTTTTGACGACGATGAATACGACGACGATGACTATGAGGACTTTGACGGCGAAGACGATTTTTGGGATGACGGCGATTTCGACTGGGACGGCCTCGAATATGAAAAAAAAGAAGGCTTCATACTGCATAAAAACGAAAATTTCGAACCCGCGGAGTACGCCATAGAAGATATAGGGGATATAAAGATAAGCTCATATCAGGCCATAGGGCAGGTGCTGGGCGTCATATCGCGCATATACGACAAAAAAAAGATTTTTTGCAAATGCAGGAATTTTGACGGCGTGCTGACCATATCGGACAAGACCGTCCGCGTGGAGTGCAAAAACTGCGGCTCGTACAGGGACATAAAAGCCGCGAGCGTCCATGACGCGGAGTTCTTGGTCGAATCTGAGCAGCTGTATCTGGATTACGACGATTAAGTCAGAATTTCGCGATCAGCTTTTTGAACTGGGCGGGGTTTCTCACGGTTTTGCAGTGACTCCAGTGTTCGGGGAACAGCTGCTTGTAATAGTTATAGTTGAAACGCTCGTCCAACAGCAGCACTATCCCTCTGTCGGTTTCGGTGCGTATCACCCTGCCCGCCGCCTGCAGCACTTTGTTCATGCCGGGATACATATAGCCGTATTCGTAGCCCAGCCCGTTTTTTTCCTCAAAATATCTCTTTATCACGTCCCTTTCAGACGAAAGCTTAGGCAGCCCCACCCCCACGATCACCGCGCCGTTCAGCCTGTCCCCGGACAAATCTATGCCCTCCGAAAATATGCCGCCCATCACGCAGAACCCCACGAAAACCTTGGTTTTGCCGTCCTCACCCGCTTGAAACATCTCCAAAAACGCGCCCCGCGCTTCGTCGTTCATGCCGTAGGTCTGGATCACCGACGGGGTTTCGGGGTAGTTCTCCGCGAATATCTCATATACATTTTTCATATACTCATACGAAGGGAAAAACGCTATGTAGTTGCCCCCTTTGTTCGCCGTTATGTTTATATACTCTGCCACCTCGGCGTAGCTGTGCTCGCGCTGTTTGTATTTTGTGCTTATATTCGCCCCCACCACAAGGCACAGATTGGCCCGGTCAAAAGGGGAGCCTAAACTCTGCTCCAAGTCGTCCTCCGCCCCGCCCAAAACTTCCCTGTAGTACGAAAGCGGCGAAAGCGTGGCGGAAAATATGATCGAAGCCTTCGCGCGTTTTAAAGCTTCCCCGATCAAAAACGAGGGGTCAAGGCAAAACAGCCTGACCGCGAGGTCCGAACCCTCGGCGGATATGTAGGTCACATACCGCTCATCGTACAAATTCAGGGCCACGAAATACGCGATCACGTCAAAATAGGCCTGCAGCAGCTCGAGATACTGCGCCTTCTCTTCGGGAGGGGAAGCGGCGGCTATGTCCTTGTTTATCTGAAAATATCTCTCCACTTCAAACCGGAAATCGAGCAGAAGCGCGGCGAAGGCTTCGTCGTGTTCTTTTTGCGTTATATAGTTTTTGTGGCTGTTCTCCTCGCCGACGCAGCGTTTTTTGTATTCGGCCATGCTCTTGTTTATATCGGTTATGCATTTCTTTAAGACCCTGTGCTGCCGGCCGATGATCTTCGATTTTCTGAGGGGGGAAAATGCGGATTTTCTTATTTCCCCCGAATACATCTCCCTCGCCCTGTCGACTAAATTGTGGGCCTCGTCGATTAAGAAAATATAGTTTTTGTCGAAGTTGTTTTGAAAGAAGCGCCGAAGGTAGACCACCGGGTCGAACACATAATTGTAATCGCATATGACCGCATCGGCGAATACGGACAGATCGAGCGAAAGCTCATAGGGGCAGACTTGGTGTTTTTGGGCGTACTGTTCTATCGATTCCCTTGTCATCGCGTCGTTTTTTTCGAATGTGTCCATAATCGCCGCGTTCACCCGGTCAAAATGGCCCCTCGCGTACACGCAGTTTTCGGGATTGCATATCCGCTCCCCTCCCCCGGCCGCTACCGGGCATATCTTATCCTTGGCGGTCACCGTGACCGTTTTGAACCTTAAGCCGCCCTTTTGCATCATATATATGGCGTCATAGGCCACCGTGCGCGTCATTGTCTTGGCGGTGAGGTAAAAAATCTTGTCGGCGTTGGTGCGGCTCATCGATTTGATTGCGGGGAATATGGTGGATATGGTCTTGCCGATGCCGGTGGGCGCGTTGACGAAAAGTTTTTTTTCGGCGACGATGGTCCGGTACGCCGAAGCTGCGAGTTCCCTCTGGCCCGGCCGGTATTTTTCAAAGGGGAAAACGAGCTCTTCGACGGAGGCGTTGCGCACGAGTTTCCAGTCCCTCTCCATTTTCACCCAAAGGGCGTATTTCGCCGTCAAATCGTCGGCGAACGCCTGCAGCGAGGCCAAATCAAACGACTTCTTATACGACTTCATCTCCTCGGTCTCCAGCTGGAAATACGTCAGCTGCGCGTTTATATCGAATATTTTTTCCCCTTCGCCGGCGTTGTGTTCTTTGAGGTACATATATGCGTAGCACATCGCCTGGCCCCAGTGGATCATATTTTCGCCGTCGATAAATTCAAAAGGGGTGAACGCGCTCTTTATTTCGTCGATGCAAACCGTGCCCGTATCGTCGGTAAAAACGCCGTCGGCCCTGCCGCCGAGATTTACCGCGAAACCGTATTCTTCAAAGCAGAACTCCGCATTCAGATAGACCTCGCTTTTGTACCCCTCGAATTTGGCCTTCTGTATTTTTCTGTGCGCCTTGCCGCCCAGAACGGCGGCGGTGCTGCCGCCCGCGATGTCGAATATGTTCGCTTCGGCGGCGCCGGAATTTATGTCCCCGTTTTTGAGTATGAGTTCCACCGCCGTCCTGACTGCGACTTTTATGATATCCATCTTGAAATTTTCATCTCCGTAAATGCAAGCAGGGGCGGAACTTTGAGTTTCCGCCCGTGCCCGCTTTTATAATTTTTATTTTTTATCCGACCACGCCGGTTCTCTCGATGCCCTGTATCAAAAAGCTCTGGCCCACGAGGTAAACCACAATCAGCGGCGCGATGATCAGCAGCCCGCAGGTGTTCCGTATGGCGGACTGATACATGGTCGAGGCCTGTATGGCCGCCTGGCTCAGGGTGAGCGTCCTTGGTATCTTCACTATCTTGGGCAGCAGATATGGTCCCGTATCGGTCGTGAACAGGTTGACATAGAATTCGTCGGTCCACTGCCAGGTGAACGCGAACAAGAACACGGTAACCATCATCGGTATCGAGTTGGGCAGGATGATGGTGAAAAATGTCCTGAACACGCCGCCGCCGTCGACATAGGAAGCTTCCTCCAGCTCGTCGGGCACACCCATGAAAAACTGCCTCATTATGAGTATGTACAGCCCGTTTTTAAACGCCAGGCCCGTTAGCGAGAGCATGGTGAGCGGCCAGTACGAGTTTATGAAGTTGAGCTTGAGGTCTTTTGCGACCGTCACCCCCATGAATTTGCGTATGGTCTCGTAGATATTCAAAAAGTCGAAATACCTAAACTGCATGAACATCGAAAACTGCAGCGTCTGGTGCGGGACCAGCAGCGTGAAAATCACCAGGCCGAAGGCTATGTTGCGGCCCTTGAATTTGAATTTGCAGAAGCCGTATCCCACAATTGTGCATATCATCATCTGGGAGACGGCGCACAGAAGCGCCAGAATGGCCGTGCTGGTCAGCGCCTTTACATAGTCGTTTTCCACTATGATCGCGTTGTACGTGTCGAGCGTGGGCGCCCTGGGCACCATTTTGACCGTGTTGTCTATGAAGTCCTCGGGGCTCATTATCGAGCCGGTTATCTTCGCGAAAAACGGGAAGAGCACCACATACGACACGCCGACGAGCAGAACCAACCTGAATACGACCCAGATCACCTTCTGCAGGAAGAACACCGAAAGATATTTCAGCCTGAGCCTTTTGGCAAACGACGTCCTCTCGAATTCGACCCTTATTTTGTTTTTCGACTCTTTTTTTATTTTTGTCGGGGTTTGCTGCGCTGTATTATTCATATACCGTTTTCCTCCTTTCTTTTAATGTTCGCGCCGCTGGTAGAACACGAAGCTCGAAACGATAAGCCCCACCACGGCGATCATCAATATCACTATCGTAAAATATACCCAGCTCATCGCTGAAGAGAGCACCTGCCCCCCCGGTTCGTCGTATACGAAGCCGATGAACCTCATTATCGTGTTCGACTGGGAAGTAAAGGAATCGATGACGGTATACACCGCATTTACGAATATCATCGGGCTTATCATCGGGAAAGTGATCTTCCAGAAGGACTCCCAGGCGGAAGCGCCTTCCATAAAGGCCGATTCGTATATCGCGGGCGAAATGGACTGCAGCCCGCCCAGGAATATGAGCATCTGCACGCCGGAGCGGTTGATTATCTGGTATATGCTGTTGACCGCCACGACCACATACATGACGAGGTCCATACTGATGCCCTTCATGCTCCAGAACAGCCACTCAAAGTCCATCGCCGAGACGATCTGCACGACCGTAGAAGTGGAGGTCTCGCTGCTGGTGGCGTTCTGCGTGCCCGTGACGATGGTGCGCCCCGTGTTCTGCATGTAGTCGAGCAGGTTGTTGCCCTGGTCGATTTTGTCGATGATGCCCGTGGCGAGTATGACCGGTATGAAGAAGATCGCCCTGAATACCGCCCTGCCCGTCATCTTCTGGTTGAGCAGTATCGCCATGAACAGCGCGAATATGACGATTGCCGGTATGTCGAAAATGAGCTGCTGTATTCCCCCGGTCAGAAGCCGGAAAAAGTCGGCGTCGACAAACAAGGCCTCCTGGTAATTGGTAAATCCCACCCATTCCGCGGAATAACCCCCTCCCGTCAGCACCTTGACCTCGGTGAAGCTGAAGTGGATCGACTGAAAAACGATGGGCAGGTATATCACCACAAATCCGATCACGAACGGGAGTATGAACAGCCAGCCAGAGCGGGCCTTTATGCTGTCCAAAGACGAGGCGCGCTTTTTCTTTTTGGGCGCCGCTATCTGCGATTGATTGATTTCTTCTGTGTTCTGCATTGATTTTTTCTCCTCCCGCAAATATTAATTTAATTTGATAAACCCGAGCGGCTCGATTGTTTTTCCGTCGATTGTCACTTGTTTTTCGCCGTTGTAGTTGAGTATGAAGGACGTCCCGCCTTCGTAAGTGACTTTTACCACGTTTCTCTCGAGTATCTCGTGATTCATGATGAGCTTCGAATTGAGGGGGCCTATCGCCTCATTGAGGATTTGGTAGGTTTCGAGCAGGCTGGGAAGCCAGGTCTCGTAATCCACCGCGTAGTATGAGTTGAGCATCCACATGACGGATTCCTTGAGCCTGCTCGCGTTCTGGTAGGCCAGGATGAAATACGGGCTCGCTCCGTTCTCTATCGCCTTGAGGATATCGTATTTTATGTCGCCCGACATATTAATCGGGTTGCCCGCGATGTTTATGGAACCGTGGACCACCATGCTGTAGAAGGGAATCGCTTCGCTCTGGCTCAGCATGCGGCTGCCGTCCAGATCTATGTTCACTATGGAATCTAAATATTTGAACGCGTAGACGTTGGCTTCGTCGGCGAGCAGCTTGCCGTGGTCGGCGTACATCTTGTCAAACAGGTCGGTCACGTAGGTCTCCGCTTCCACGCGGTTTGTGAGGCTCTTCTTGTAGTGGTTGGAGTGCAGCTCGCTGGCAAGCGAAGCCACGCCGAAAGCGCCCACGTTGTATTTTGAATACTCCTTCATGGCATTGTCGTACATACCCATCGACCTCTCGTGCGCTATGAGCATGTATCCCATGCGCCTCGACAACTCCTGCCACATAAAGTTATACAGCTGCTGGCAGGCGTATGTCTGGTCCATCCCGCGCGCGAGATCCTTTTTGGGCGACAACCCGTCCAACAGCTTCCAGTACCAGAGCAGGGCGAAATCCATCTCGGGGTATATCTCCGCGCCCTTGGATCTGCCGTAGTCCACCATTTCCTGGAACCCGGTCTTGCCGCCGAGCGCGTTCTCTATTTTCATCCTCGTGGGGCCGGTGCCCTTGAGCCCGTCGTTGATCCAGCCGATATATTTGAATTTCAGGTTTTTTATCCCTTCGGCGTTGAGCTCGTCGATTATCGATTTCACGTCTTCAAACGAAGTCAAAGCGGTGTCTCCCTCATAGGGGAAGCCGAAGAAATACTCGGCAGTCTTTATCATCCCCAGCGCTTCGATGAACAGCGGCAGGCCGCGGCCGTCGTCGGTCATCTGGGTGATGTCGCCTTTTGCCATCAGATAGTCCCTGTAGGCCTTGGCCATACCCATATAGGTCGCTTCGTACCCGTTCGATTTTTTGGGCTTTCCGTCTTTGTCGCTTGAGAGCATTACGTATCTGATTATGTAGTTGCCCGCGTATTTTCTCCTCGAGGCCACGGTTATGAGGCTGTTTATGCCTTTCGAATCGACGTCCAAGTTGTATTCGTCGGTGGGCCTGGGGGTGAATATGGCGGAGGTATTGTTGTATTTGTGCGTATTGCCGCCGGATTCCGTGGTGATTTTCGCCATCACGTCGCCTTCCTCTATAATGGCCAAAAATCCGTCGCTCCGCTCTTCGGTCACGGGTTTCGGGGCTGTTTCATACTCGTTTTCGTCTTCATCCACAAAAATCTTCTTGGGGGAGGTGAGCTCCTTCCCGGTCTCGTCGTAATAGACCTCCTCGAGCACGCCTTCCTCGTTTTCGGCTTTCATGGGTTCCTCGAGCCTGTTGCCGTTCTCGTCGTAGTACGCCTCGATCTGCTCCACTTTGGTGGTGGTGACGATCTTGTAGTTTTCCACAATGCCGAACACCGGCATGCGCCATTTTTTGGTGTTGGTCCCTCCGCTTATATTCCGGAACGAGTAATCGGGCCCGTAGATGTCGCTTGTCATGACAAATGAGGTGTCCTTTATGTCCTCAAAGCGCATCAGGGCTCCCGAGCCGTCGGGCACAAACGTATATCCGGTGTTTTCCCTGCGGCCCGCGCCCATATACGGCAGCACATATATCTGCTCGATCTTGTAGTTGGATTCATCGAAGCGTATGCCGTTTGCGGGGAGCCTCATGTACAGGCCGTCCTTGTCCAAATAATACTCAAGGGCGAGCTTGACGAGCGGCGGCGCCTTGTCCTTGGGCTCGTAGCCGAGCAGGCTGTGGTCCTCATCCATCATCTCGAAGGTGTATTTGGTGTAAAGCTTGATAAAGCCCTCAATCTGGTTGAGCTCGCGCTCCGAGGCGTTGGGGTCGAACACGTATATGGCGTAGGTCTTGGTTTCGGGATAGGTGATCTGGAGCTCTTTTTTCGCCCTTTCGGTCAGATCCGGGGCGTTCGCGTCCTTGAGCGTGTAGTACGCGTTCATTTTGTCCAAGTCCCTCTTGTTGGTTATGAACTGGAGTATATTGTCGTCAAAGGAACTCCTCTCGATCCTTCTGGGGACCATCTTCCTCTTTTCCTCTTTGCCGAGGGTGTACTCCACGCGTATGCCGCCCTTTATTTTCTTCATTTTTATCTGTCTGTACATCGCGGCGTCCTTGAACGAATAAAACCACTGCGTCTTGTCGCCGGACACTTTGTACTTCACTATTATCTGGGACATGAGCCTGATTCTGACGTCCTCCGAAGTGCTGGATTTTTCGCCCACATCGTAGGGGTTGGAGAACAGTATCTGCCCCGTAGCCAGATCCTTGACGGCGATTTCGCCGGTGTCGTAGTGGAAATAAAGCTCGAAGCCGTCCTTGGAGAACACCGGCAGCCCGTCGGGCAGCCACGTGGTCACCGCGTTTTTCCCGGTTCCCTCGACGTGCTCGATGGTCTTGGCGCCGAAGCCCTTGAGTTTCTCCGCGGGGTTTTCGTACTCCGTGGTCAGATAAAGCTTGATTCTCTCCATTTCCCTTTTCGCTTCGTCGTCGTCTTCTTCTTCTTCGGTGGCCGAGGCGAACACCGGAACGGCCGCGAGCGGGATCACCGTCAGAAAGGTCACAAGCGCCAGAAGCAGCGCGATCAGCTTTTTTAGTGTCGTTGTCTGCATTTTTTTATCCTCCTTTCAGGTTTTTATCATCATATTCGGAATGAGACTTCGGTGTAGATGTTCATTATGAACGTGACTATCCTCATCAAAAGCCCGGAGAAGAGCAGCGTCACGAACATGATAAACGCCATTCCCACAAACGAGCCCAGCACCGTGGCCACGTTTTTGCCCAGTGTGTAGTCGTGCACCACCATGACCCCGAAGAAAATCAGCATTCCCACCCAAACCATCATTATGGTGCCGACCATGTTCAAAACCGGCACTTCCTCGAGGGTTATTATATGCGTGGCGAGCGTGGAGAAGAACACTATCGGTATTATCGGGATCAGCGAGTAGCACACCACCATGTATATGTCCTTCATGCTGCCCTCGCCGTCAAACAGCGTGGTGAGGCACCAGTTCGAAATGACGCCGAGCCCCACAGGCACGATGATCGAGAGAGATTCGGCCAAAAAGTCGTTGTAGAGCCCGTATGCGTTGACTATGAAGCCTTCGCCGATCGCCTTGTACATATATACCCCGCAGGCGAGCAGCAGGTATATCGTGGCAGCCAGCACCGAGCCTCTCTTTTCCTGCTTCATGTCCCAGAAACCGTCGAAAGGATGGAATATGATATGGAACCCGTAGAGCATGTGGCTGCCGAGTTTCAGCTTCCTCCCGCCCCTTATCTGGTCGCGCTTGTTGACTTTGTTGGCGTGTTTCATAAACATGGATATGCCCACAATCAAAACGATCAGAACTATCGGCACCCATATGACGTTGTTTTCTATCCAGATTTTCCGGTACATCTTAAAGGACTGCGAATAGTCCTTCTGGTCCTTGGCGAACTGGAACTGTCTCATGGCGAGCTCATATTCGCCGTCCCTGTAAAAGCTCTTGCCTATGCCCATATATGCGAGGTCGGAGTTGTTGTTTCTCTTTTTTATCTCCCTCCAGGACTCGACGGCCTGGTCGTACTGCCTGTTTCTTGATTTGGCGAGGGCGTCTATGACCACGTCGCCGTATTCGGTGCGCTTGTACACGGTGAACGCCGAAGCGGTCTTGTCCAGAAGCAGCATCTTCGTATCCTGGTACTCGACGGCCTGGATGCTCTGGATGTTGCCGAAATACTGGCCCTCATCGCAGAAAACGAACAGCAGCCTGCCGTCCTCGTCATATGTGTAGACCCTTGAGCGCGCCTCGTCTATTATGCTCCAGGTGCCCTCGGGCCCCATCGCCACGTCTATGATCCGGGAAGGGCCTTTGCCGAAGGTATAGATTTCGCCGTCGGGGCACGAGAAGCCCGAGCGCCTCATGACGTCCACCCCCTGCGGGTTGAGCCTCTTGACCGGGTGATACTGCGAAGCCGGGGCAAAAATCGCGCCGAGCTGCGCGCCCGCGTCTATCGAGGAAGTGGTGACGTACACGAATCCTTCGCTGTCAATGGATATGTTGTTGTACTCGGTTGCCACGTTTCGAAGCGACTGCGCCCTTTGGGCCCTGGTCTGAAAGTTTCTCCAGAATATCATGAACGGGTCGGCCACCGCCGCCTGCGCCCCGACGAATCCCAAAAATTCGCCGTCGGGGTTCATGCTCACGATGCCCTGGTTCGTAGTGGAGGAGACCACATACAGCCTGCCCGCGCTGTCCACCACCAGCGCCACCGGCTTATACACCGCGCCTTCCGGGAAGACTTCGTTTGAAGGCTGCTCGATTATCCTCAGATGCTCGCCGAAGGCGTACATTTCGCCGTCCGGCTTCGCGGTTTTGCCCTTGGAGAAAACCACCACGCGGTTTTTTTCCGTGTCGGCCACGTATATTTCCTCCGAAGTGGCGAAAACCCCCTTGGGCTGCGCCAGGGCGTCCGGGACGCCCCACATGTTCACAAATGAAGTCAAAATCGCCTTGCCGCTGTAATCGGAATTCAGTATCACGATCCTGTCGTTTTTCTGGTCTGCCAGATACAGAAAGCCGTCGACGTCGCCGACCAGGTCCTGCGGACCGTCCAAGGCGAGCGGTTTCCCGTCGGCGTCAAGCCCCAGAAAATCGCCTATCTGAAATTTCTCCTGGGTGATGGTGTTGATATATTCGGAATCGACCACCATTTCCGGCACATAGGCGTGCGGCGCCTGCACGTAGAAAGTCCCCATTGTCTTGTCGCCGTATGTGTAGATATATGTGGTGTAGGCGGGCGAAGCCGCCGCCGGAACCGCTAAAGCCATGATCAACAAAAGCAAAAGGGCCGTAAACCGAAATATCTTTTTTGTCTTTCCGCGCTTTTTTTCGTTTTTTGCCTGCAGCATTTTTAAATATTCCCTCCTTACCTTTGATTAATCTTTCATGCCCGACGAGGCCATTGTTTCTATTATGTTCGACTGGGTCACTATGAAGACGGTTATCGGAACCACCATCATGACCACCGTGGAGGCGGCCCCCGCCCCCGCGCGCACGATACCGCCCGCCAGTATCTGCCCGATGGCGTAAGTGAAAGTCTTGAGCTGCTCGCTTTGGATATATATCGAAGCCCCCGTGTTCCAGACGCCCTGGAAAGTGAAGATGATCAGCGTGAGCCAGGCGGGTTTCACCATCGGCATCGCTATATACCAGTAGGTCTTGAGCTCCCCCGCGCCGTCGAGGCGCGCGGACTCGATGACTGAGTCCTGTATCGCCGAGTCCATGAACTGCCCCATCAGGTACAGGCCCAGAGTGGCGCAGAACCACGGGACTATGATGGCGAAATAGGTGTCAACCCAGCCGAGAATGCTCATTGTGAGAAAGTTCGTTATTCCGGCCACCGTGGCGTTGAACATCAGCGAGAGCATGACGATCTGAAACAACAGGTTGGCGCCCGGGAATTTTATCTTTTTCAGCGCGTAGGCCGTGAGCGAGGCGAACACCAAGTTGCCGAAAGTAGCGGTGATGGATATGAGTATTGTGTTGAATATATACCGGGAAAACGGCACCCACGAAGTGCTCATCAGCCTGAACAGGTCCCCGTAGTTTTTGAGCGTTGGGTTCACCACGAAGAACCTCGGGGGGAATATCCAGAGTTCGTCGAGGGGCTTTAGGGACTGGATTATGGCGTAGAACATCGGAATGAACATAAAAGCCCCGAATATTATCAAAATCGTGTTTATCGCTATGTCGCCGCCCAATGAGCGGTTGAGGGCGTGGTTGTGTTTTTTTATTCTCAGCTTAGCCATATTTTATGTACCTACTTTCGATAATAATCTGTTGACAAGCAAGTTTGCGCCAATCATCAAAAAGAATAGCAGCGTGGCGATCGCCGAAGCGTAGCCCATCTCAAATCTCCCGCCCCCGTAGTCGTCAAGGTGGTGCATTATCGTGTGCGCCGCGTAGTCGATTGAAGGGAACCCGGCCAAGTTGCTGACCACCGCGCCGAACCCGAAGGAGCCCGTTATGGTCATGACCGCGCCGAACATGAGCTGGCTTTTCATCAGAGGCAGCGTGATATACCAGAGTTCCTGCCACCTGTTCCTGATTCCGTCCACCGCGCCCGCCTCGTAATACGACCGGTCAACCACCTGCAGCCCCGCGATGAAGGCCAGAAACGAGGTGCCCAGCGAGAGCCACAACGCCACCACTATGCACAGCGGCATGACGTATGTGGCATTCTGAAACCAGAGTATGGGCGACTGTATGAAGTTGAAGCGGATGAGCAGGCTGTTGGCGTAGCCGTACTGGTCGCTGGAAAAAATCACCTGCCAGATCATATACACCTGCCCCGATATGGACGGGGCGTAGAAGATGAGCGTCACGAACGCCCTCATCTTGGGTGAGAGCTCGTTGATGAACCAGGCCATCATAAACGAAAGCAGATAGCTGATCGGCCCCGTGACCGCGGCGAATATGAAGGTGTTTTTTATAGCGGTCAAAAATATGTCGTCGTCGAGCAGCAGCCTTATATAGTTGTCCAGAAAGACAAACTTGGGGAATTCGAGCATGTTGAAAATGGTCAGGCTGAAAAAGAGCGATAATACGACCGGCAGCACGACGAAGACGGTAAACAGGAGAAAAAACGGGGCCACCATGAAATACCCTACTTTGTTTACCCTCATCTCCCTCAGCGTCCACTGCCATTTAGTCATGTCGCCCCTGTTGATGGCCCGCTTTTTTTCGGGGTTTTGGCCATCTGTGGTTATCGGTGTGTCCGACATGAAACTTCTCCTCCTTAAAAATCAAATTTATTTTTATTTTTGTTTTTTCAATTTAGTCTTGTCTTAGTCCGCCTGAGAGAGAGTGTTCTCCCTGTCCAATCTCCTGCCCTGTTTGTCGCGGGGGATTATGGGCATATCGAATTCGGATCTCTTTCTGCTGAGCTCTTTGTTTATCTCCACGAGATAATCCTGTATCAGGTCTGTGACCGAGGCGCCGGTGTTGTAATTGCCCTTCCAGGCGAAGTCGACATAACGGCCCACTATGTAGCTGCCCGGAACTTCGGGGGTGGCTTCGAGGTACTTGAACTGTTCCTGGAGGTTGCGGTAATCCGCCGTCGGCCAGGGCATGTTGGCGAGCGCTTCCAAGTTTGCCGTGGGGTATTTCGCCGCCGCGCCCATCATGGCCACGAGTTCCGCGCCGAATCTGCCCTGAGCTTCCGCTCCGACCCACCACTGCATAAACGCCCACGCGTTGTCGGTATTGTTTTTCTCGCCCGAAGATTTCATCATCAGCGTGCAGGTGACGCCCGCCGGCGAAGTCGGGTCGACTATGAGCCTGGCGCCCGTTTCGCTCTGGCCCGCCGAGCGGTACAAAGACCCCGTCCGGGCTTCATACTCTTCGTCCTGGGCGGTCTTTTCCCTCACCGTGCCCGGCAGCGGAACAAATTCCCAAAGCCCGCGTATCTCGGGGGCGAACACCATCAGCTGGTTGTAGGCGTCATAGCCCTGCACCGATATGGGCATATCTCCCTGCCTGAACCGGTTCATGAAATCGTAGGTCACCGGGAAGCGGTATTCCGTGTAAAGTTTCGCCATCGACTTCAGCGAATCGAGCGCGATATTGCCGTCCAAGTTTATCTCTATGCCGTCGCCCTTGTACAGGGGCACGTTCTGCTGGAACATGAATATGGTCAGCGGCCCCATTCCGGGAGTTATGCCCACATCCAAGTTCTTCTTCTGCAGCACCGGCACCGCCTTGTAGAGCTCGTCCCAGGTGGTGGGCACTTCCAGTTCCAATTCGACGAATATGTCCTTTCTGTAGAACAGCATTGAGAACGTCTGCGTTTCGGGGATGCCGAACACCTGAAGCTTCAATTTGTCCTGCTGCTCGCTGTTCTGCAGGGTGAGGGGCACCATCGCCGACGGGGTGAAGAAACTCCTCACTTCTTCAAAGCTCTTTATACCCCTCGAGGCGTCGCCCCCCGAGAAGCTGGTCGGCTGCAGGTTGCCGTCTTTGTCTTTCTCATAGTTGAGCGGCAGCACCGCGCTTCGAATGGCCAAGTTCACCGCGTCGCCGCCTCCGTTTGAAAGCGCCACGTCGGGGCCCACCCCGGCGAGCACGGAAGGCAGAAGCGAGCCGCCCGCCACGAGCTTGAGGTTGACCTGTATGCCGGTGCGCGCCGAGAAGTCGACTACCATCTGCCTTGCCACCTGCGCCTGGTCGCGCCCGGCGAGCGAGAGCCCGCCCACGGCCGCTCCCGCGGAGCCCATCCAAACCTCGACCACCTTGGATTTGTCCTTTATCTCCTCCATGGCGCCCTGAGAGTTGTAATCCGAGAAGAACGACATAAGAAAAGACGAAAACTCAAAGGCCACGGCCTCGAAGAAATTCGCTTCGGACTTGGGCAGTTTGTCGTCTATTTTTTGTATTTTTATGAAATCCAGGTCGAGCGGCTGGTTGCGCCTCTCCAAGAGCCATGTCGACATGCCGCCGATATTTGTCTTGAAGGTGTCCATTCCGGGGGCGATCCTGTCGGTGTTGTTGGCCATGCGGTCCAATTGCAGCGCCATCCTGTCGAGCATGACCGTGTGCTCGCCCTTGGCGCCTATGACCTCTTCAAACTTCGCGGCGATTTCGCGGAGGTTTTCCGCTTCATCCCACATGCCCTCGATGGTGGCGGGGATCGTGCGCATGAAGCCGTAATCCCTGAAGGCGTCGGGGGTGGCGCCGGTTATCATCCTGATTTTGCGGTATATTTCGTTTAGATGCATCACGCTGACTTCGACCTTGCCCAAAAGCTCGGCCATCTCGCCCAGCGAGACCTCCAGCTCTATGGTGTGCTTTCCTTCGGTGAAATAGAACTCGAAATATTTTTTCTTGGCGTCCTTGTCTTCGCCGACCACCGTACCGTCGCTGAGTGGCTCTACCTGCCAGTCGTCGGAGAAGTTGAAGCGCAGGCTGTTGGCCTCCGCGAAAGGCATCTGGCCGTCGATTCTCAGTTTTCTCGAGGAATACACGCCCGAATAGATGGCCTGTTTGAATCTGGGGGCGATGTAGTACAGGCCCTCGCCGCCCGCCGGCACTTCGAATTCATACCTTATCCACTGGCCGTAAATCTGCCATTTGTTGCTGCCGATGGAGTTCAGCCTTATCCTCGAGGCGTCCTGGGGCTGCGTTATGGCGGAGGTCCTGTCGTTTAACGCGTATATTGTGATCTCGGAGGTCGCCGTGGGGGTCTGCGCCTGTATCAGGGCTATGTCGGCTGTGCCCTTTTTGTCGGGGAAGCCGGCCCTGTACTCGTCGTAGGTGGGTATTCTCGGCGCCACCACGAATCTCAGCTCGCTCACATAGACCGCTTCCCTCACCGTTTCAAGCGTCAGCACGTGGTCGCCCGCGGTCAGGTAATAATAGAAAGGTTCCTTGACAAATCCCGAAGAGTCCTCCGAGAGCACAGTCCTCCATTCCGGGGCCTCGGATTTTGTCGGCCTTATCTCGTTGTTTTTTATGTCCTTCAAAAAAGTTTTTTCGCCTGTATCCGGGTCGGTTTCATAGTCGTCCGCGTAAACTTTCGGGAGCGTTATGTAGCGGGCTTCCCTGAAGGGCACTTTGCCGTCGATTTTGATAAGCCGCTCAATCGCCGAGGTTTTGCCCACCACCTGCAGATAAGTGAATTCCAGGTTGTACAGCCCTTCTTTTTCCACCGTAAAGGAAAAAGACACCGCGTCCGAATCGGGCAGCAGTATGGCGTTTCTGCCCAGCTGCTCCGAAGTGGCGACGCCTTTGGCCGTGGTCAGCTCGGCGTCGGTGAGCAAATTCGCCGGGGAGATCACGATCGGCTTGTCGGACCCGAGCGGCATTGCGCCGTGTTCTTCCAGGTACATCTCGCTTCTCGCTTTGAGATACTCGATGTACGGCACCGCCTCGAGCACTTCCTTCACCGCCGCTATCCGGGACAGCCTCTCCTTTTCCTCTTCGGATTCGGCGGCTGACACCATTAAGGCGGGCGTGAGCGCGGCGAATATCATCAGCAAGGCGAGAAAAGCGCAGAACTTTCTCTTTTTGTCCGAAACCTTATGCCCTCTGACAACTTCATCTTTCATAAAAAAATTCCTCCTTAGTTTTGTGGTATTATAAATTTCGCTTTTGATTTTCGTGATTTTCGGAGCGGTTATTGTGCAACTTGTTTAATAAAGAGCGGGAAAAAACGTGAAATTTGATAGATTAAACAACTGCGTAAATAGTATATTATCACAAGCTTTTGGTTTTGTCAAGCGCAAAAAAAAAAATATTGACCGCCGGAAATTTTTTTTATTCGGTCTTTTTCCGCTTTGTCCGGGCGCTTTTTGTTTTCCGGCGCTTGTGCTGATTTTTACATAAATTGGCATAAAAATCCAAAAAAGGCGAAAATTTTCATTTCAAATTTTCGCCTTTTTTTGCACCTGTTTTGATTAAATTTTGCCGCAATTCCTTAATAATTTGTATTTACGGCGCCAAATGCGGAAGGGTTTTTTTTTGTTGGCGTCCCCAAAAATCCCGGCGAAAAACCGCCCCGTAAAACGGCTTGAAATTCACCTCAAAAAGCTTTTTTGGTTATTTTGCACAAATTTATTCAAAAAAATTTTACAATTTTAAGTATTTTATTTCACCCTCTTCCGCCGTCGCCAAAACGCCGTCGCCCTTTTGTATTTTGTTCTCCAGCATCTCCAGCGAGAGGGTGTCCTCGATTTTCCGCTGTATGGCGCGCCTGAGCGGCCTCGCGCCGTAGATGGGGTCATAGCCCTCTTTGCTTAAAAGCTCCGCGCACCCCTCGTCGAAACTTATATTGATCCCCAAAACTTCCATGCGTTTTTTGATCTCGTCCAGCATTTTCTGCGTTATCTGCCTTATTTCGACGTCGGAGAGTTTTCCGAAGGTTATGATCTCGTCTATTCTGTTTAAAAACTCCGGCCTGAACGTGGCTTTCAGCGCTTCCAAAGATTTTGACTTTGTGTTTTTGCCGGCTTTCGGAGATTCCTCCGCCGCGAACCCGAGCGCTTTGCCCCCTGCGAAGCTTTCCGCGCCCACATTGGAGGTCATGACGATCACCGTGTTTTTGAAGTCCACTTTTTTGCCCCGGGAGTCGGTGAGCAGCCCGTCCTCCAATATCTGCAGCAGTATGTTGAACACGTCGGGGTGCGCTTTTTCTATTTCGTCGAACAAAATCACCGCGTAGGGCTTTTTCCTGACTTTTTCGGAGAAATGCCCGCCGTCGTCGTAGCCCACATATCCCGGGGGCGAACCGATCAGCTTCGAGACGCTGTGTTTTTCCATAAACTCCGACATATCGACCCTTATCATAAAGTTCTCATCTCCGAACAGCGCCTCGGACAGCGCCTTGCACACTTCGGTTTTGCCCACCCCGGTGGGGCCGAGGAAGATAAATGAGCCCGCGGGGCGTTTCGGGTCCTTTAAACCCGCCCTGCTGCGCCTGATCGCCCTCGCCACGGCGTTCACCGCTTCATCCTGCCCGACAATCCGCTTGTGCAGCTCTTTTTCCAAGTTCACCAATTTTTCGGCCTCTTCGGTCTGCAGCTGTTTTACGGGGATATTGGTCCAGGCGGTCACGATGTCCGCGATGCTGTCCCCGTCTATGGCCAATTTGGCCATATCGCCGTCCTTTTTGTCCTTCCAGTGCTTCTCTCCGCCGGCGAGCTGGTCGCGGAGCTTTTTTTCCTCGTCCCTGAGTTTCGCCGCCTTTTCGAAATCCTGCGAGTTTATCGCCTCTTCCTTTTCGCCGGTCAGCTGTTTTACGCGGTTTTCCAGTTCCTTGAGCTCCGGCGGCGCCACAAGCGCCGATATCTTGGCCTTTGAAGCCGCTTCGTCGATCAGGTCGATCGCTTTGTCGGGCAGGTATCTGTCGTTTATATACCGCTTTGACAGTTTGGCAGCGGCAACAATCGCTTCGTCGGTGATTTTCACTTTGTGGTGGGCTTCGTAGCGGTCCCTGAGCCCCTTGAGGATTTCGACCGTTTCCTGCTCCGAGGGCTCGCCCACCAAAACGCTCTGAAACCTTCTCTCGAGCGCGGCGTCTTTTTCTATATGCTTCCGGTACTCGTCAGTGGTGGTCGCGCCGATCACCTGGATTTCGCCCCTTGAAAGCGCGGGTTTGAGTATATTCGCCGCATCGACCGCCCCTTCGGCCGCTCCCGCGCCGATCAGCGTGTGGATCTCGTCGATGAACAGTATCACATTCGCGTTTTTCTTTATCTCACCCATCACGTTTTTGATGCGTTCCTCGAATTCGCCCCTGTATTTTGAGCCGGCGATCATGCCGGACAGATCCAGGCTCACCACTCTCTTGTCAGCCAGCGTGTCGGGCACGTTTTTTTCGACTATCTTCCGGGCGAGCCCTTCCGCCACGGCGGTTTTGCCCACGCCCGGCTCCCCTATCAGGCAGGGGTTGTTTTTGGTGCGCCGCGAGAGTATCTGCACCACCCTCTCCATTTCGGCCTCCCTGCCGATTATGGGGTCGAGTTTGTTTTGTTTTGCCTCTGCTGTCAGGTCTTTTCCGTACTGGTCTAAAACGGGGGTGTTTGCCGCCGCCCCCGGTTTCGGCCCGGAGGCGGAATAAGAAGGCACGGGGCCCGAAAAATATTCCGATATGTCGTCATACAGCGCTTTGGCGTCCGCTTTTTCGGCTGATAAAATCTGCGCCGCCGCGCAGTCGGATTCTTTGAGCATGGCCATCAAAATATGCTCCGTCCCCACGTAATCGTGCCCGAGCTTTTGCGCCTCGCCCGGTGCCGACGAGATTATGGCTTTGGTATGCGCGGTCATCGCGGTCATATCACCGGCGGCCGCAGCGGGCCCGTCCGCGGCGGACATGGAGAGCAGCCGGGATTTCACATTTTCGAATGTGACCGCTTTGTTTTCGAGTATTTTGGCCGCGGCGCAGTTTTTATCCATGAGCAAGGCCAGAAGCAGATGCTCGCTGCCCGCATGGGGACAATTCAAGCTGCGCGCCGCGGCTACGGCGTTGTTTACCGCGTTATTTGCGGATTTTGTAAAATTATTCATAAACATTTATGTCACCTCGTTTTTATTTTTACTTGATAATCGATTGTATATACTCCGCCCTTAAAATATCCCTGTTTTTTTCGGAGCCGAACCGCAAACTCATATTGGCGGGCATTGCCCCAACCAAAAGCGCGTCCAAGGTTTTGATTTCGATATCGGGCACGATACCGCAGCTTATCCCGAGCCGTATCATGGAATACAGCGACAAAAACTCGGAGCTCGATATCATGTGGGCGTATTTTGCGGTCCCGCAGGCCCTTTTTATTTTATCCCTGATCAAATCGTTTGAATTTTTCAATATATCGCTTCTGCCCGCCCTCTCGAGCTCGATTATCTTCCGGGTCACGGCCTTGATTTTTTCGAGCGTCTGTTCTTCGGAAATGCCGAGCGTTATGTTGTTGGATATCTGGTACAAATCCCCGCCGACCTCCGTCCCCTCGCCGTAAAAGCCGCGTATCGCCGCCCCTATTTTGGGCAGCTCCGCCGTGACGGCCTGTATTTTGCGGCTGGCGGTCAGCGCCGGCAGGTGCAGCATCACCGAAACCCTGAGACCCGTCCCGAGGTTTGTGGGGCACTGGGTCAGATACCCGAAATCCTCGTCGTAGGCGTAATCGAGCCCTTTGTCGGCGAGGTCGTCGAATTTGTTTGCCGGCTCATACGCCTCATATATCGCAAAGCCCGGCTTTATGCTCTGGACTCTTAAGTGATCTTCTTCGTTCACCATCGCGTAAAGCCCGTTTTTCTGGTCGGCGATCAGCTCCTTTTCTTCGGGGCCCTTGACGAAATCCAAGCTCACGACCCGCGCCTCCATCAGCGCCCCCGCTTCCTCCGGCGAGAGCGAAGAAAAATCGATGAATTCGTATCCGGCGCATTCTCCAAGGGCGCCGTTTATCGTTTCGATCACTTTTTTTCTGCCTGTTTGGTTCAGTCTTCCCGGAAAGGGGAAATCGGCCAGGTTGCGCGCGAGCCTGACCCGCGAGCTCACCGCTGCGTCGCATTCCGGCCCCAAAACCGGATTTTCGCCGCTCAATATTTTTTTCACATTCGCGTTCATGCCTTTTTCTCCTCGCTTTCGCTTTTTATTTTGTTTATTTCGTCCCTCAGTTTTGCCGCTTCCTCGAAATTCTGCTCGGCGACCGTTTTTTTGAGTTTCGCTCCGAGCTCTTCGATTTTGCGTTTGGCAAAAATCCGCGAGCTCATATTTTCCGGGATTTTGCCGGTGTGCTTGGACGTCCCGTGGATCCGCGTCACGCTGGGCTCGAGCTCGCCTTTAAACGCCGCGTAGCATTTTCCGCACCCCGCTTTGCCCGACTGCGCAATGTCGGCAAACGAAAGGCCGCACATCGGGCATTTGTTGTTTTTCGGCGCCGATTCCGTCATGGCAGCCGGTTTGCCGAAGCCAAACGCGTCGAAGAGCTGCGATTTGAAATCCCCTCCCGTCAGTCCGGTATAGTTCTGTCCGTACAGCGCCTCCCGGGCGCAGGCGGAGCAGAGATGAGCTTCGGCAAAGAGCCCGTTCACGCTGTTTTTTAAATACACGTTCGCTGTGTTTTTGTTGCATTTTTCGCACATCATATAATTTTCCCCCTCAGATAAATAAATTTTTGATTTTCACTCGATCAGCGCGAGTACGGCGTTTTTTAAAATCGCGGAGCGCAAGTTCGCCCTCGCGCCCGGCGGCGACACGTTTTTCAGTATATTGTCCGAGGTTATATTCGCCATCATTTTCATTTCGCGCCGGGTTATTATGTCGTGATTGTACAGATTGGTCAAAAAAACCTTCGTCGTCTCATAGTCGATGCAGTCGCCCACGGCGTTTACAAAGTGCATGATATATGAAGTTTTGTCGAATTGTATCTGCGTGATTTTTATAAAGCCCCCGCCGCCGCGCCTGCTTTCGACTATATAGCCCTTTTCGGGCGTGAAGCGCGAGGCTATGACATAGTTGATCTGGCTCGGCACGCAGCCGAATTGCACCGCTATATCGCCGCGTCTGAATTCGGCGGAGCCTTCGTTTTCCTTGAGCATGTCGTTTATAATGCGCTCGATCATGTCCGACAGCAGCACTGTTGGATTGCCCCCTTTCGTTTCGATTTTTTTGTCAAAATTTGACTTTGACTGTTGTTGACTTTATTATATCCGAATAGTCAAAGAAAGTCAAAGTCAGATTTCGGCGATTTCGGGCGTTTATACCCGGTTATGCCCGGTTTTCGGCTGAAATCGCTATGTTTTCGCACTATTTTAAAAATTAACAAAAAATACTATTGAAAAATTTAAAAATATGGTATATAATCAGTATATGGTATATAATCGGAAGTACCGCGCAAAATCAAAAAAGAAGAAGTGGTCGAAAGGTATGTTTGAGATATTCGAGTTCGGGCTGTGCAACAAATTTTTTCCAAAAGATACGGCGCCGGCCATAATCGGCTTTTTTTTGGTGTTTTTGATCGGCTACCTTTTAGGCAGCCTCAATTTCGCCGTCATAATCTCCAAGGCGTTTTACCGGGACGATATAAGAAACCACGGCAGCAAAGCGGCGGGCGTCACCAACATGCTGCGCACTTACGGAAAGCTGCCCGCGGGTTTGACCTTACTCGGCGATATGGCCAAGACCGCCGCCGCCGTTTTGGCGGGGGCGCTGATCCTGGGCTCGCACAACACCGGTTTTTTTGTCCACAACCAGACCGTTTACCCGAGCATCGACGAGCTGCTCCGCGCGCTGTTTGAGTTGTACGGGGAAAACATCCCGGCGGATATCCCCGAGGTGGTCAGCTATGCGGGCTATGCGGGAATGTATATAGGGGGGCTTGCCGCGATTGCGGGCCACGCCTTTCCGGTATATTACCGGTTCAAGGGCGGAAAGGGCGTGCTCGCCGCTTTCGTCACGGTTTTGTTCACCGCGCCTTTGGTCGCCTTGATCTGCCTCATGTTTTTTATCACTGTGGTAGCAGTCACCAAATATGTGTCGCTGGGATCGATTATGAGCGTGATCGTCTACCCGCTGGTTTTGTACCGCATGACCGGGCCGGGGCTGTACAACCTGATTGCGATATTCATCATGCTTTTCATAGTTTTTTTGCACAGGGCCAATATTCTGAGGCTCGTCAACGGCAAGGAAAACAAAATAAGTTTCGGCAGAAAGGCAAAATAGGGCGCGTATGCGTATAGAATGCAGGAACTTGTCGTATATATACGGCAAAAACACGCCGTTTGAAAAAGTGGCGCTGGACAATATCGACATAGTCATAGAACCCGAAACGGTGACGGGCTTAATCGGGCACACGGGGTCGGGGAAATCCACCCTCGCGCTGCTTTTATGCGGGCTGCTCCGGCCTTCGGAGGGCAGTATATTCATGGACGGAGAACTGATATACAGGGCGGAGAACCCGAAAAACAAAAAACAGCGCGGCGCCAAAAGGGCCAACCGGAAAAGCTCCGAGAAGATGAAGTTCAAGGCGGGTATAATATTCCAGTACCCCGAATACCAGCTTTTCGAGGAGACCGTCTACAAGGACATAGCCTACGGGCCCTCGAATATGGGCTTCTCAAAAGAGGAAACGGACAAAAAAGTGCGCGAAGCCGCCGAATTCGCGGGCATACCCAAAGCTCTGCTGGAGGCGAATCCGTTCGAGCTTTCGGGCGGGCAGAGGAGACGCGCGGCGATAGCGGGGGTCATCGCCATGGATCCGCCGGTGCTGATCCTCGACGAACCCGCGGCGGGACTCGACCCGAGGGGCCGCTCCGAAATTCTCGGCGGGCTTTGCGAGTACCGGAAGATCACAAAAAAAACCATGATAATGATTTCCCACTCGATGGAGGACATGGCCCGCTACGCGGACATGGTGCATGTGTTAAAACAGGCGAAGGCGTATATGTACGGCACGGTCGGGCAGATATTTTCCGAAGCGGAGCGCCTGAAGGAAGCGGGCTTGGACGTCCCGCAGGTGACAAACCTGTTTTTGGAGCTCGGGCGCCGCGGGCTTTGGGCGGGGGGCGGCGTGTACAATCTGGCAGCTGCGAAAGCTGAAATACTGAAATTATTAAAAGGAAGGGCCGGCCGATGTTAAACGATATAACGCTCGGGCAGTATTTTCCCGGCGTTTCCATAGTCCACAGGCTCGACCCCCGCATGAAAATCATCATCGCCATAATCTACATCACGGCGATCTTTTGGGCTTCCGACGCATACACGCTTTCCGGGATTTTCGCCGTCAACATAATCGTGATCCTTTTGTCGGGGATACCGTTCATAATAATCCTGAAGGCGCTCAAACCCTTGATTTTCATTTTGACGTTCACCGTCGTCATAAACGTGTTCATGGCGCCCGGCGAGGCGTTGATTTTCGAACTCGGGTTTTTGAAGATTTATTCGGACGGGCTTGTGCGCGCGCTTTTGATGGTGATGCGCATAGTCAGCTTGGTTTCCGCGACCTCGGTTTTTATCTCCTACACCACTTCCCCCACCATGCTGACCGAGGCGATAGAGCAGCTTTTGTCGCCGCTCAAAAAGATAAGGCTCCCCATCCACGAATTCGCCATGATGATGACCATAGCGCTCCGGATGATCCCCGTTTTGATAGAGGAAACCGACAAAATCATAAACGCTCAGAAGGCGAGGGGCGCGGATTTTTATTCGGGCAATATATTAAAACGCGCCAAGGCGCTCGTACCCGTGCTGATCCCGCTGTTGGTGTCGGCGTTCAAGCGGGCGGACGAACTCGCCACCGCCATGGAGTGCAGGTGCTACCGGGGAGGCAAGGGGCGCACGAAGCTGAAACAGCTGAAATATTCCCCAAAGGACCTGGCCGCCTTTTTTCTGTCCGCGGTTTTTATGGCTGCGGTCGTGGTTTTGCCCAAAATGGCGGCATTTTGAGGGCGGGCGCATAATTTTTGTTTTGGGCTTGATTTTTTCGGGGGTTTGGTGTATAATATCCGCTGTATATAATTTGTTTTCGTGGGAAGGTGAAGAGTTTTGAGGCAGTACGACGCCGGCAAAAATGTGGAGATAATAAATGAGATTATAAAAATCGAGAGCGGCGCGCAGGAGATGATAAAAAACGCGAAGCGCGAAAAAGACGGGCTCCAGGAGAAGATATCCGGGATTCTGGACGAATACAGGGCCGCTCAGCGCGCGCTCGCCCAAAAGAAAATAGAGTCGGCCGCCGCCGCCGAAAGCGCCGCGGCCAAGCGGGAGACCGACCGGATATATGCGGAGCACAGGCAGAAATTGGAAAAACTGAAAAAAATAACGGATGAAAATATGGATGCGTGGGTGGATGAGATATACCGCTATATAATCTCGCCCACCGAAATGTGAGTTATATATGAGGGGATGGGGGAATCGGGTATGGCGCTTTTCAAATATGAGGCGGTGAGCGCCAAATGCAGGTGCCTTCGCGGAAAGCTCTTAGGCGGCGAGGATTACCGAAAGCTGCTGTCCTGTCCCGAGGTTTCGGACGTGGCGGCGTATCTGTATGAGAATACCGCCTACCGGGAGTTTTTCGGCGCGTCCGATTTGAAAAAAATCAACCGGAGCAAGCTCGAATATTACATCAGAAAAAGCCTTCTGTGCGATTACCTCAAAATATTCAAGTTCACCTGCGGCAGCCAGCGCCATTTTGTCAATTTGCTCATGGCGAAATACGAGCTCGAGTACATACTGAAAGTCTGGCGCGAGTATGTATGGAGAAATACGGAGAACAACCCCGTCCAAAAGGAGGACGGCGATTATCTTTTGGGCGAGGGCATCCTCGAAATACAGGCCATATACAAGGACAAGCCGAATATCGACTTCGAAGCCCTGAAAAACCTCGCCACCGCCGAACAGTTCATGAAAGCGATCAAAAACAGCGATTTCTTCTACATTTTCGAAAAGCACACAGGCGAAGACATATCCCGCAGCTATACGACGATAGAAACGGCGGTTTACGACGAATACTACAAAATTTTGTACGACGGGGCCCATGTATTTGAAAAGGGGACGCGCGAAAAAATCCAAAATTCCGTGAGCACCCGGGCGGACCTCATAAATCTGTGCAGGATCTTCCGGCAAAAATTCAATTTCAGCGCCTCCCCCGCCGAGATCACGGGGCTGCTTCTCCCGATTCGGAACAGGTTGAAGGAATCCGATATCGAAGCGCTTGTAAAATGCGGGGAAAAGGAAAGTTTTCTGGCTTACTGCGAGGCGAATCTGTACTACAGCAAAAAACAGTCCTTTTACGGGTACGATTCGATGTCCGAATATATGAATTCCTTTATGTACAACTACTATAAATCGGCAAACCTTTCAGCCTCGGGCTTTGAGAACGTGGTGTGCTATTTTCAGCTGAAGGAGTTTGAAATCATGAACCTCTTTTATCTGACGGAGGGCATAAGATACAGCATGCCGCCGGATTACATAAGGAAAAATATATACGCGCAGATCACAGGGTAAAAAATTCACAGAATTTTGATAGAAAAAACAAAATAAAGGTGATAAAATGAAAACAGCATACGCACAATGGATTCCCGCGAAATACCGCGAAAATTTGAGGAGGAGGTTTTCCCGTGGCGGTTACTAAGCTGAAACTGATGAATATATCGGGCGGCCCCGAGGAATTGGTGCCCGTTCTCTGTTTGTGCGCCGCCGACCGTTTGATCCACGTCGAGGACGCGATGACTGTGATTCACGG
>WQXD01000005.1 GCA_009785015.1 Oscillospiraceae bacterium
ATTCGCCGGCGCCCTGCCCGACGACGCGCTGGCGGCGATCAACGTGGTGCCAAGCGGTAAGATACCCGACGTAGCGATGTCGCACGCACAGGCGGCGGCGATATACAAGCTGTACCGGGCGGGGGTTGTACAGGGTGTAGACACGGTGACGCGCGCGTGCAACCCTGGGTCGAACATCAAGCGCAGCGAGGTAGCGGCGATTCTGACGCGCATGATGAACCCCGACAAGCGCGTCAAGTTCACCATGTCGTAGAATAATATCCGCGATTTACGGGCGATGACGGCAAAAGTGGAATTACCAAAATGAGGCAAAATAATATTTGCATTCGCTTGAACTTTTTGCTTTTGATTGTGTAAAAGAAAACATATTACGGGAATTTTTAGAGAAGCATGGAGGGCACGTCGTGAATATGATGTCAAGAGAATTTAATATGGACGATTATATGCAAGCTAAAGCGGAGGAAAAAGCGGAGACCATCGCGGAAAATTTTTTGAGAGATGGGATTTCCAAAGAAATTGTCATTAGAAATACCGGTCTTTCCATAGAGCAAGTAGAGAAAATCATAAAAAGAATAAATAGAAAGAAATAGTAATGCTTTAACGGTAGTAAATCCTACTGATATGAACCTTGACTACGAGCCGAAAGACGTATCGGATGAAATCGAAATGAGAAAATTACCCAGTGAATTTACTGTTCTTGCCTTAAAATAAAACCGTTCGGGAGGTTAAAATGTATAGTATCAAGATTAGAAAAACTCCAAAGAAGCTGTACTCCATACAAAGCCAATCGAGAGCTTGTTAGCGACGATCGTATGGAGTAGATTCAGTCGCTGACAATCCGGTTGGCTTTTCATTCATTCACACAAAAATGAAAAGGAGCCGGAATAATGGAATTTTCAAAACACTATGTCGCTGAAAGCGGCCTGTTGACATTTATCAATTCGCAATACGCAATAAAAGGCGAAAGAATACGCTTGTACAGAACATCGCAAGGCCGGGTTTTCTTTATTCAAAGCCCGTCGGAGCGAAAGGTTTTCAAGCTGTATCTACCAACCGGTTACAAATGCCGCAATTCAAACGACGCGCGTAATATCATATCTGGACGGTTGCGGATACCCCATCGTAAAGATTGTTCCGGCGGTATCCGGCGCATTGTACGTTACCGTCGAACGACCCGAAGGAAACTGCACCGGCGTTCTGTTTGAGTACGCAAGCGGCATTTGTATATGGGCGTGGAACGCTTTGTACGATACCGAACAAGAATCCATCCACCCTTTGACAAGGCAGTTCAGCAAGCAGGTAGGGCTTATGCACCGCTTGATGGAAAATTACAATGAGCCGCTCATTCAAAGGGGAAGCAAGGAAAGTATATTCGATACAATGATTCACCAGTTGCGCATAGATGGTTATGACGAAAGCAAAGTCTGCGACTTGGAAGAATACGGTAACGAATTATGGGCTGTATTAGGCAAATGCCGCGCTGGTTTTTATCATGCTGATATGCACCCGGGCAATACCAAATATCGAAACGGCGTTTTCACTTGGATGGATTTCGACAAAGCCTGTAAGTCCTACAATGTCATGGATATTGGCTGGCTATTAACAACCGATTGGCTTCATTATCACAAGGAATCTTTGGAACGCTCCCGGCGGTTGTTTGATGAAGTGTACGCGGGATATAGCATGGAGCAGTCGATGACCGGCGACGAAATTAAAGCCGCTCTCCATAGTGCCGCCATTATCCATTTTGAAGCACTTGGCTTGGACGCTAAAATGCACAACAAGGGATATGCGCCGTGGTTGGCGGACAGGGAGTATGAATGGTTAATGCGTTGGCGGGAAGGTTGCGCCAAGTTAAACTAACTGCTGGGCGGGGATAAAGCACCGGATCACAACACAATCGCGAGATTCCGAAGTAAGTATCTGGCGAATGGAGTAGGAGAAAAGCTATTCGGACAGCTTGTAGATATGCTGGCGGAAGAGGGCGAAGTGTCGAAGCTGAATATATTTATCGACGGAACGAAATTAGTATTACCGTTGTAAAAATCAAAAGAGAACAAAATACGACCACCCCGTCAGGCAGCGCCTGCCACCCCTCCACGGAGGGGAATTAGGAAAACACCCGAAAAATCGGCAAAATTCCCCTCCGGGGGAGGGGTGGCACGAAGTGACGGGGTGGTTCTCTTCTGCCTGTTATTCTTTTTACAACTGTAGTATTAGAATCATTCGCCAACAGATACACGTTTGTGTGGGGGAAAAGCGTGGAAAAAAGCAGGGCGAAACTGCAAGATAAAATGAAGACGGAATTGCCCAAGGTCGCCTGTGACATAGGCGTGCGGTTCGGATATGACACGGAAGTCGGAAGCCATCATTTGAAAAAACTACTGAAACGATTAGAGACGAAGCAAAAAGAAAATGAAACAGTGTTCGTATATGGAAAAGGGAAACGGAAAACGCCGGTGCAGATAGCCTCCGGAAAAAAGTTCGCGCAGGTTTCCGCGGGCGAAACTCACACGGCGGCACTTGACAGCGAGGGAAACCTCTGGACCTGGGGGAATAACGGGTTCGGACAGCTCGGCGACGGCACGACGACAAGTTGTAGGGCGCGACGCCCTCGGCGCGCCGAGGGCGTCGCGCCCTACAAATATAACGAAATTACAAAAAAATGGCTTATTGAAACGTGAAGGCCCAAAGAAAAATGGGAAGTGGATGATTTTGGAATAATATCCGCGATTTACGGGCCATGACGGCAAAAGTGGAACTTCCCCATTTTGGGGTAGTTCCTCTTTTGGCGCGCCGGTGTTGCCCGCCGGAACGGAATTTGCGGGAATCCGCCGGAAAAATGGGGGTTTTCCTTAAAATAAACAATATGTATTGAAATTTTTTAGAATTTGTGCTACAATAAAACAAAAACAAATATTTCGAAGGAGGGTCGTACATGACCGGCAGAGAAAAAATACAAGCCGCATTTTCCAAAGAAGGTACAGATGAATTTCCCGCCGTACTTTGTTATGAAGATATATATATCCGCGACCACTGGCGGCAAATCACAAAATGCCCGTGGTGGTACGGTATAAGCGCCGAAATGGACAAACAAATCGTCTGGTACAAAGAAGTGACGGAAGCGATAGGTCAGGACTGGTTCTATCTGCCGGCAAGTTACACAAAAGAAGACAGGGAAAATATTCATATTCAAGAAAAACCGGACGGCCTTTTCAGAACAGACAAACGGACGAAGCGGGAAGACAGATTATACGAGCCTAAAATCGGCGGGGAGTGCCGTCACGAATGGAACAAACCCCAAACTCCGGATACACCGGAAGATATCGACCGCATTTTTTCGGCCGGGCCGCAAACCGCGCCGGAGAATATCATGAAAAACGGGCGCAAAGATCTGGCGGATCGTCTGCTGGGCGGGGTATGCGCCGATTTATGCCCGTTGGTGCACATCATATCGCCGCTGCAATCATGCGTTTCGGTTTGGGGATTCGAAGGATTCATGCTGATGACAAACGATAATCCGGAACTCATAAAATATACGTGCGAACGATTTGCCGACTCGCTTGCAAACGAGATCCGGGAAGCTGAAATCCTTGGTTCGGAGGTCATTTGGATAGAAGAATGTTACTTGGATATGATCAGCCCTTATATGTTCAGGGAATTAAATATGCCTTATATAACCCGCCTCGTGGAAATGATACGGTCAGCCGGAATGAAAAGCGTTTATTATCATACAGGAGACCCTTCCGGAAAAATCGAGCAAATTATCAGTGCCGGAGCAGATGCGGTTTCTTTTGAGGAGAGCAAAAAGAATTTCAGAATTGACATAGAGGATATTGCAGATGCGGTACGCGGGCGCTGCGCCGTCTTGGGGAATTTGGACGCGACAACTTTTCTGCCGGTATGTACCAATGACGAATTAAAATCGGAAGTCACGCGTTTGACCGCCGCGGGCAGAAGAAACAAAAACAAATTTATCGTAAGTATGGGAAGCCCAGTAACGCCGGGGACGCCTGTGGAGAAAGTGCGCCTGTATTGCGATCTCGTCCATCAAATCGGGAAATAATCTTCCGGAAAAACTTTTATCGTATATTGTTGACATGGTTCGGCCCCTTGTGCTATAATGTACATATATAAAATTTGGGATAATTTTGTGATTTTACGTTGATTTCACTCGGAGGGAATTTCATGAATAAAAAAAGATTATTATACTTTGTTGTTTTTGTAATCTTCATAAGCGTCTCTGCGTTGGCGGCTTGCGGGGATAAAACCGAAAACAATACCGACGATATTCAAAAAGACACAAACGACGAAACAGATATTGATTCGCCTGCCTCCGAATCCGAAGACGACTCCGACAGCCGCGCAAACTACAAGGACAGCCTTCCGGACGGCCTTGATTTCGGCGGCATGGAATACAGGATACTGACAAGGTCGGATAACGACAATATATTTTTGAACGCCGAATTTGCGGAAGAAGAAATCGGCGACATAGTCCACGACGCCGTATATAAGCGTCAGAAACTGATCGAGGAAAAGCTCAACGTGACCGTTAAAACATCCGTGACCGCCGATACGGTATCATCGACAAAAAAAAGTGTGAACGCCGACGACGATATATACGATGTCGTAGCGGGGTATTCATATTTTATCACGCCTCTTGCCCTTGACGGTTTTTTTGTCAATTTAAGCGAATTTCCCTATATAGACTACGAAAAACCGTGGTGGCCCGATTCAATAACCGGACATTTGAACATCAACGGCAAATTGTATTTCGCAACCGGGGATTTTACCTTGTCGTTGATCAGGGCGATGCACTGTATAGTATTCAATAAACAGGTGGCGCAGGATTTCGCGGTTCCGAATCTGTATCAAACAGTCCGCGACGGCGACTGGACCCTCGACAAACTTGAAGAAACCGTAAAAAGCGTATCAAGGGACGTAAACGGCGACGGCATATGGGGCATAGAAGATATATACGGCCTGGCCACGCTCTCCTACGACGAATACTTTCCCGCCTTCCAGCTTCCCATGACCGAAACAAACGGCGACGGAACGCTGAGTATCGCCGTATACAACGAAAAATTTGTCAACGCCTACAACAGGATGTACGAAATCGCGCACAGTACGGCTTCATATTCGATAAAATCCCTTTTAGCCGACCGCTCTCAGGAACAAACGCTCTTCAGAGAAGACAGATTGCTGTTTAATTTCGTACTGCTGACCGACTGCGAAAAATACAGGGATATGGAATCCGATTTCGGGATACTGCCGCATCCGAAATATGACAAAACGCAGGACAACTATTATACGGTTTCCCACGATTATTATTCTTTGCTGTGCGTTCCCATAACGGCGGACCAGTCGAGATACCAGATGATAGGGGCATTCACGGAAGCGGTTGCGGCGGAAGGTTACAGAACGGTCACTCCGGCGTATTTTGACGTCGCGCTGAAAAACAAATACAGCCGCGACGACGAATCGTTTCAGATCCTCGACATGCTTGCGGGCCAGATAACGTTCCAGCCCGCGATTATCTATTCGGGCAGCCTCGGGAACATAGGCCATCTGATGCGCCAGATAATATACGATGTCGCCGATATAACGTCATTTTACGAAAAAAACCTGGGGACATACGAAAAAGCGTTTAATAAATTCAACGAAAAATTTGCCGGACTTGACTAAAGTCACTTCTGAATTATATCCGCGCGGAGATATCCGACCGCGCCGGGCGCGCAATCTATCGTTTTTCCGAGCGATGCGGGCATTACCGCGTTGACTATATGCAAATCGCCGACTGAGGCGTCGTCCTCAACGCGTATAAAAGCCCCGCCGGACAGGCCCTCGGCGCGCTTGAAATATATATCCTGCAAAATCATGGAGTCGACGCGGGATTTTATTCTTATATACGCCTCCTGAACGCATGGTTTTTCCGATTCGGCGATATGCAGGTTTTGGATCTTCAGATTTTCGATCAGCGTGGGTTTTTCGGGGCTTTCGGGCTTGTCGACGCAGTAATCGCCGCCGCAGACCATAAAAGTATGGCTGTATTCGGGCTTGTGGTGATATATATTTTTCAGCGTGAGGTTTTCTATATGGCCGCCCAATTTAAACAGAAACGGCGGCGCGTAGTCATAGTTGTTTTTCATAGGGCGCAAATCGACCGTGTCGAATATTATATTCCCGTAGTTTCCCCCGGATTTGCTTTCCACCCACGGATTTATGATAAACCCGTAGCTTCTGTACGTGCCCGTGACGTTTTTTATGACCACCCTGTCAAGCCGCCCTTCGCCGTCGGAAAGCAGCCGTATGCCCTGGTCGGCGTCGTCGAGGTGCACCCCGTCGATCAACACGTCCTCTATCGAGGATGTGAAATCGCGCTCGTCGGGCGCCAGCGCGATAAAATCGTCGCCGCTGTTGCCGTAGATATTGCGCAGCGTCAAAAATCTCCCGGGTCCAAAAAAATGCAGCCCGTCCTGGTTTTCAAAGCTCGTGCGCACGCGCCGGTCTATATGTATGTTTTCCATCGTCACATATTTGAAATTCATCATCAGCATGGCGAAAGTCCGCTGATTCGCGATGGTCAGGTCCTGCAGCAGTATATTTTCCACCCCGTATAATTCCATCGCCAATACCCAGTTTGTAATAGAATTATCTTCAGAATTTTCCGGGTTTTCGGCCCTGTGATGGATCTGTCCGGGCGAATTGTGGTTATACACGCCGCCCCGCAATGTTATATTGCGGTCCTGTATATCGCTTGGCGCATCGGTGAAATTGGCGTTTCGTATGACGCTTGAATTCGAGTTGTCGCTGAGAAAAATCCCGCATGATTTATCGGGGCACTCTATGGTGGTATTGGAATAAACCACAAGGCTCCTTGAAGTCCGCGCCGCTCCGTCCAGAACCAAATGGACCCTGCCCGACGTCTTCGCTTTGTCGAGGACCGCCTGCAGGGCGTTTGTGTCGTCGTCCCCTCCGCCGGCGTATACGTCGCTGTTCAGCCTCGCGCCGCATTGGCTCGCGTAAAAAATCCCGTTTTCCATAAAATTTAGCTCCTTAATTAAAAAATTCATATATATCTGTATTTTATATTTTACCACAGAATCGCGCCGATTGCAAGCAAAAATAATTTATTCAAAAATAACGCTTGTATAAATCGTTAAAATCTGATATAATATAAAATACGGCAAAAGGAGGCACGAAATATGTTTGTAGGTGATAAAAATCGTATAAATGTATCGTCAAGCAGATTTTCGGATTTTATTGCAAATAATAATCTGTATGTAGATAAGACTGCGTTTATAGAACACGTTTTACAAGATGCCAGCACCGTCTTGTTGTTTACAAGACCGCGTAGAATGGGAAAATCGCTCAATATGGATACTTTGGCGACGTTTTTGGATTGCATGAAAAGTACGGCGCGTTTATTTAAGGGATTATATGTCGAGACAAGTCCGGTGTTCGGCCAAATCAATCAATATCCTGTCGTATATCTGGATTTTGTAAATTTGGATTCATCGAATTTGGAAGGTTTGCGGCGTTCGTTCCGCAGGCAAATCAGGGAAATAATCGGCAAATTTTTCAATCCGTCGGAAATAAAAAACAATTTAAAGGAATATGTCGATAACCCCTTTGATTATTCGCCGGATATATTGGGTGTGTTGTTGAAAGCTGTCGCGGATCATTACCAAAAAGAACCGTTTTTCATCGTGGATGAATACGACAAAGTGATAATGGATACGTTGAACCATCCGGAAGGCGATGCAATAAAGAATTTTATAGTGAATGCGCTGCAAGGCGCGCTGAAAGGCCAGACGCACTTTGCGAAAGCGGTGCTGACCGGGGTGACGCGCACGACGAAAGAGAGTTTGTTCTCCACTTTGAACAACCTTGAAGTATATGATATACTGCATTCAAGCGCTTATGACGCGGATTTTTCGCTGACGGAGACCGAATTGACGGAACTTATCCCGGAAAACGAAATAAACGGCGTTCGCAAGTGGTACAATAATATGCGCGTCGGTGATGAATTATTATATAATATTTATTCGGTGATGAGTTATTTAAATAAGCCGAAAGCCGGGTTAAAAGGGTACTGGTCGATGACCGGCGGCGGAAATTTGTTGTCTTCGCTGTTGGTTGGCAAGCGGGCAGAGGTCATAGCGAACATGCTCAATGATAATTCGTACCGCTGTAATACGGCATTGGATTATCAAGTGAACATGGAGCATTTGAAGAATGGCGCAAATTGCAGCGATATTTCGTTTTATACAATCGCGGTTCAGGCGGGGTATCTGACCTTCGAACAAGTCAATTCCTGCTTGTATGAAGTATTCATCCCAAACGAAGAGGCTAAACGTGTTTGGGCCCGGTTATTCTTAGATACGCAGTATAAAGACCCCATACCCAAAATTATCGGGATATTCGGCAATATTGCCGATACAAAACAATTCAGCGAACAACTGACGGATTTCGCGAGCATGGCATTATCTTACCACGATATTGTAAAAGATGAAGCGGAAAGGCTGTATCATGTGTTTTTCTTTGCATTATTGTACATGATGGGGTATGACTGTCAATCCAATCGTGAAGCCGGGCTGGGCAGAGCGGATATTTTATTGCGGACGCCGCAGTATAACGCGATATTTGAATTCAAGACTTCCGGCTCCCCAAAAGATGAGGCATTGCAAAAAGAAGCCGAAGAGGCCATCAGGCAAATCGACGGGCAGGAATATTGGCACGAAGTAAAAGATTCGCCGCTGCCCTTGTATAAAATAGGCATAGCATGTCACGGCAAAAAATGTTTTGTCAAAACAATTTTACACAGCAGTATGATTTAATTAAGGAGGCATTATATTTTTATGAAAATCTATAAAACGATGGAAAACGGGGTGCGGATAGTCGAATACGACGATTCTTTGGCCGCCCCGCTCGCCGATATGTGGAACAAAAGCGGCGACAGCTGGGGCGGCGACAGCGAAGTGAGAACCGCCCGGCAGATCGCTTCGGATTTCGCTGGAGGGGCGTATTTCAATATTTTCGTCGCAGTCGACGGCGGCGGCGAAGCGGTCGGGCTTTGCACGCTGGACCGCTATTACAAGGACGCGGACACCGCCTATGTCCACGTTTTAAACGTGCGGCCCGATTATCACGGCAAAAAAGTGGGCAAGGAACTCGTTTTGGCATGTGTGGAAAGGACGATAGAGCTCGGATACCCGAGAGTCGACATACACACGTGGGCGGGCAACACCAAAGCGGTGCCGCTGTACAAAAAGTGCGGGTTTTTGTGGGAAGACCGGGCGGACACCACCCATCTCTCGAACTATATCCCCACAGTGCTTTCCACCGGGCTTTTCGCCGATTTCTTCCGCGGGGCCCACTGGTACGACGATTCGACGAGAATCATCGAAATAAAGCCCGACGGGCAAAAATATAACAAATTCGAGCTTTACGGGTATTCGTGGGAAAAAGACAAACAAAACTTAGCCGTGGGATTCGAGAAGACCGGCAGGCGCATCAGATATGTCGAAACCGACGACTACAAAATCGAATTTATCGCCGAAAATCACGAGCTCGCCTTCGGGTTGAACTACAGCTGTACCTTTGCCGCCGAAAACAAATCCGGCAAAGAATTGAACATCAAAATAGCGGGAAAAAGCGACAAGGGCATCAAATTCGATTACGGCGCAGAGCAGACGGTTTATCAAACCGCCGAATTCAAGGCCGGTTTTTTCGTAGAGCCCGTAACCGAGGAAATAGACATATGGCGCATGCACCCCTGTGTGCTCGCCGACGTCTGGATAAACGGCAAACACGCGGAGTTCGGGCTCGGAATCGAGCCGAAATTCCCGCTCAGCGTGAGTTTTATCGAAAAACGCCACGCGCTTACAAAACCCGGCATGACCGAAGACGTGTATATAAACATAAAGAGCGCGCTCTCAAAGACGGCCTCCGTCAAATTCGATATCCCGAAAAACAATATGACCCGTTTTTTCAGCGGCAGCTTCGAAGCCCGGGTAAACCCCGGCGAAACCGCCATGATTCCGGCAAAAGCGGAAATACTTGACTGCGGATATGAAAAATCGGATATAGATTACCATATCACGCTCGACGACGAGCAGAAAGTGAATTTCACAAAACCGCTGCACTTGGTCAATCAGGATACAGTCAAGGCTTTTTGTTATGAGACGGACGGCGAATATTGCGCGGTAAACGGCGTCTGGAAACTCAGTTTGAACAAACACGACAATTTCACCTCGTTTTACAGAGCCGCCGGCGACGGCCACGCGAGATTCCCCATGCCCAAACTCGGCAAACCGTATGACGACGAATTCAACCTGGCGAAACCGCTCAATGTGAGAATGTACAAAAGCGGCGAGCTGATGGTCCTTGAAGCGGATTATGAGTCCGACAAATTCAAAGGCGCGCTCCTGACCCAAATAAACTCCTTTGGCGCCGGCGTAATCTCGCATGGGCATAAAATAACGAACAAATCAAAAGAAACCGTGCGGTTGTACCTGCAGGAGGAATTCTGGACAAGCGTGGGCCGGCGCTCTATGTTTTGCTGCGAGGGCGAAATCCATGAGATAAGCGACAACACGGCCTACGGTTTTTCGGATCTGCATTCCGGCCAAATAGACGAAAACTGGATTTTCGACAATTCCCACTCCAACAAATCCGGCATGTACTGGGACAAAGAGTACAAACCCGCGGCAAGATGGGGCGACGAGCTTTCATTCGAATACGACACGGGCGACTTGGAGCCGGGCGGCGTATTCGAAACGCGCCCCAGCGTATATATGAGCGGCATTTTCACCGATGTAAAAGATTTTCGAAACTATGTGCTCGGAATAAACGAAGAGACGGCGCCGTATTTCGCCGCTCCTTTGGATATTTGCGTCAACGGCAAAAATCCGTTTATCGATACGGCCGCAGATAAGATACACGCGGCGATAAAAAACAACAGGCTGAAAATATACTCCGGAAGCATCAAATTTTTTTCCCCCGACAATTTATTTGACGAAACCGTTTGTTTAAATCCCGAAAAGGAAATCACAAAAATCAATGAATTTGACGCGGCGTTAAAAACAAAAACGCCCGGAATTTATCTGGCCGGGCTCGATTTTGATTTTCAGCTCTGGAAAAAAACCCACAGGCGCGCGCTGTTTGTGACGGATGCGGGCTCGAGGGTTCAAACGGACAAATCCGGCAATGTGTACACCGTCACCAACGGCAAGCTGTGCTTTAAGCTCTCGCCCGATTATTTCTCCGCGGTTTATTCGCTGAAATACGGCTCCGACGAGTGGCTGTTTTCGAAATATCCCGTGTATGAGCCTTACGCCTGGTGGAACCCGTTCATCGGCGGAATAAGCATGAATATCTGGCAGATGAACGCCAACCTGACAATCCGCGAAAAAACAACGGCTGAATTTGTGAGCGTTGCCGACAGCTGCAAAACAAAATGGACCGGTATAAAATCCACTGTGGCAATCGACGAATTCGCCGAACACAAAGGCCTGTCCTACGAGCAGTATTACCTGACCCTGCCGGGGCTTCCGGTATTGTGCTATTTTGTGAGGTTTATCAACAACACCGGCGGATACAAGCACATCGGCTACGACATGACCGCCTATATCTCCGGCAAAGAGAATCTGACCGATATATACGCGCGCCTCACAAACGACAACCGGGAGTACGATTTGAGGCTGGGCGACGCGTGGAGCGACGGGGACAATCTTGTGAGGATTTCCTATGAAAACAAATCAAGGCGCGAGGAAAAACTCTATGTGTATACAGACAACGCGAGAAACAACGGCGGCGTGGGGGTGGCTTCCGATATAAACCAGGGCGGCGTGTGGACCAATGCGAACACAAATATCGCCGAGGGCGGCGCTTCGACGCTGCGTCCGGTGTTTTTCATACTGACAAAAAAAGAACTCACGGCCGAATGCCTTTGCGATTTGGACAGGGTGACGTTTTAATTTTGACAAAAAGCGGGGGGCGGTATATACCGCCCCTTTGCAAAGTTTGTCTTATTGCCCTTTATATTTCGAAGCCTATATCACGCGAAATCGACGGCGATTGTCACCACTTCATACGGCCCGACCTCGACGGATACGGAATTTCCGGCGGGGCTTAAGTCTTTTTGGCATATTTCGTTCAGATCGACCACGCGCGCCTTCGTTATACATTTGGCGAAATCCAAGGTCGCCGCGGAGCCTTTGCCGTTGGCGTCGTAGAGGCGGATTATCATGGTCTTGCCGTCGGCGGAATCCTCCGCTGTCTTTACCGCAGACAAAATCACATCGCCGGAAAGCGAGAACAACCCCGCGCAAAGCGGCAGGCTGCCGCCGTGCTTCGTGCCGGAGATGAACGCGGTCGGGTGGACGAACTCGTCTCGTATCTTCGACAGCGTCTGATTTTGCAGGTCTTCGGGGATCGCCACGCCGATTGCCATATGGTGTATTCCGTATTCCGGATACGGATCCGGGTCGAATGAAGAGCGTATCAGATTTACCCCGATCGAGTTTCCGGCGGTCCTGAACCCGTATTTCGTATCGGTCACCACCATCACCGGCGCGTCGCCGTTTGATTCCGGCAATGCGACTGCGAAGCTGTTGCCGGGCATGTCGATGTTATTGGAATCCCTGTCGATTGTGGCGAAGGGTATGTCGTACCTGTATTTTTTGCGGTCTCCGCAAAGCGAAACGAGGAATCCCAGCTGCGGTATGCCCTCGCCGTGCCTGCCCACTTCGTGCCAGTCCGCCCTGATGTCAAAACGCAGCGCGGGGCTGTTGTCGTCCAAGGACACCTTGACGTTCACCTTTGAGTTTCTGAACTTCACATCGTACTGGACCCACTTTCTGATGCCCCCGAGGTTTTGGTCGTAGACCCTCGCGTTGTACTGCCGGTTGAGCTCCTCGACTTTCATGCGCGGGCCGACCCTCCACGAGGTCATCCCGTTTACGTCGTCCTCCTGGATATAGCACAGCCCCGCAAAACCGGAGTCGCACGCCACTTTGCCGGATTTTTTGTCTGTGAGGCTCTTTAAAATCATGCTGTGGGTGAAAGTGGCTTTGATTTTGTCGTTTTCGAGCACGATGTCGTCGTCGGAGAAATAGTCGCAGCGGTTGCCCGAAGCCGCATCCGTGTTTATGGCCCCTCTCGGCTCCTCGGTGAGCACATAGGTCGCATATCCCATGGCGGGGATTTTTGCCATGAAGGCGATCTTGAAGAAATTGTGCCCCCAATAGCCGCCTTGCCCCTGCGTGAGCTTCCACTTGGCCGCCGCGCCCGCGGAGTCCTTCACGCTGAGCCTGCCGATTTCGTAATTCCAGTCCCATACCGTTATCTCGGCCGGGGCCTCGCGGTCAAATTCGGTGGCGTTGAACAGGTGGAATATCCTGACTTTTCCGTTGCCCCTCTCGGTCTGGGGAAACTTGAACCCCTGGCCGGAACCCATGGCGTGGTTGTCCACCGCGTAGCCGACCCCGCCGCCTTCGGCGATCGAGTTCTTGTCGAATTCGACGGCTATCGAGGAAGTGTCTATCTTTGAGCTGATCGCCCTTAAGGCGTTCGTGGTGTTTGTCTGGGCAGTTGCGAGCACCTGCTGGAACTGGCCCATGGCGTATTCCCTTGTGTCGATCACGCCGGAGCCCGTGAGTATGTCGTGGAAATGGTTGAACAGAACTTTTTTCCAGGCGTCGGCGAAGCTGTTTGAATACGGCTTTCCCGAAAGCGCTGCCGCCGCCGCGCAAAACGCCTCAGCTTCATACAGCCTGTCCTCGGAAATCCTGTTTGACATCTTTATCCTCGACTGCGAGGTGTAACAGCCCGTAAACACGAAATTGAGCTCTTTGTTGACTATGGGCAGCTTGTCTTTGTGGGCCTCGAACAATTTGAAGAATTCATGGTAGGTGCCGAATTTGATTTCCGGCATCACGGGCCAGGTCATCATGTCGGCTATCGTCTCCACGTCGCGCCTCGTCGGGCCGCCGCCGTGGTCGCCCACCCCGTAGACTTTCAATATCACGTCGATGCCGTATTTTTTGGCGACATTGGGCATTTCGAAGAAAGTTTCGTGGTTGATGTCGGAGTTGTACCACCACGGGTCCTTCCACACCAAAACCTCGGCTCCGTTTCTGGACTGCCACCTGTAAGCGGATTCATCGTCGAAAGCGCGGCAGTGATAGTAGTATTTCACCGCGCCCTTGTTCAGTATCTCCGGTATGCTCCAGTTGTGCCCGAATGTGTCGGGCTCGAAATCCAGCTGCATGGAGTCCGATTCTATGTCGAGCAGCTTTGAGAGGTACCTCTTCGTGTACAGGATATGGCGCGCCAGCGATTCGCCGTTTGGCATATTCTTGTCCGTTTCCACCCAGGTCGAAGCGGTCACTTCCCATCTGCCCTCTTTGACGCGGGCCTTGATCTCCTCGATCATATTCGGGTCATGGTCTTCGATTATTTTGTAAACCGAGGCCTGCGACTGGGAGAAAGTGAAATCCGGGTATTCGTCCATGAGCCCGAGCACGGTCCTGAAAGTATCGACAGTGACCGCCGCGGTTTCCTGATAACCCCACAATGGTGATAGGTAAGCCTACCGTTTCTGGTGTTTCCGGCTTTTCCCCCACCTCGCACCGTGCATGAGAGTTTCCCCTCACACGGCGCTCCAACAAATAATTCTTTTAACTAATAGCGAGATTTCCAACCTTTTTAGTTTCGGTTGCCATAAGTCGATTCCCCCTTTCCCTTTTGAGATTGGTTTCATCTCTCTTAGTCTCACCAGAACCTTATGATTAGTCTTCTATATGTTACAGTTGTAAAGTTAGGGTTTTTCACCCTCGCCTTTCGCAAAGAGGGTGGCGCGCGGAGATGCATAAAAAGTCCTGTAATCCCACCTAAAATCCGCGTGACGGGTGTTTTTATTTCCCCGCGCAAAATCAAATTTGGCAAAACACCCGCCGCTGCGGCGGCACCCTCTTTTACGAAAGAGGGCAAGAAAAGCACTTTTTCGCGTTATTTTACCACTTCCGCATTTATTTCAACTGTAAGATCTATCAGCTAAATCAAAATTATTTGCCTACAGCCTATCCCTCCGCCGCTTATTATCACGGCTTCATCGGTACTGTGGCTGCACTTTCATCAGCGATTAATGCAAGTTATATCTTTCGATTTTCCCCGCAAACATTACTTGCGGATTTCTCCGTTATGTTCGCTGACTTACCCCGTTCCAACAATCCTATCCTTAATTATTGGCATTTCCTATATTTGCTTTTAGGTCTTCCCTTTGACCCTTGATTGCTTGATGTTGCCTGTAACAACATAAGGTCTTTCATTACTGGAAAGTTTACTTGACCTCACAACCGTTTTCAATAGCATTTCTGCTACTTCATGATAAAGAGCCGTACAATCGGAAATTCGTCTGTTCCGCTTTTAAGCTTCACATTCTGACCGTGAGCAATTTCATCCTGGACTCCCGACCCATGTATTCCTCGACCGCCTCCGGTTCGCTGTTCCACGGCTTGACCCGTTTGGAGAATACCAAGGCCGACTTCACCGAGCTTCAAACATAACCTTTTGGATTATGCCTGTCGGAGTATCAGAGTAGCCCCTTCGGGACGTTACCCCCTCATTTGAGCTATCGGACTGTTAGTTGTGCAACGGTTTTATCCGTCACCCTGCTTTTTGAGGTTTTTCAAACCTTTTTATTACGCAGAACGGGTCGCACTCCAGTTCATATCTATATGTGCGTGGGAAACGCAGACGACCTTGGTTTGCTTGGCGAGCGCCGACATGAATTCGAGTTTTTTCTCGGCTTCTTTGGCGACCGGGTCGGTTATCGCCGCGTTTTTCTGTATGTCGTCGAGCATAAAATCCATGACGGCTTCGATTTCGGCGTCGTATTTGCCGCCGTCCACCGCCGAAAGCTTGAGGGCGTAGCCGACTTGGCTCACGGAGCGCGAGGCGTAGTAATTGCCCGGGGTTTTGCTTTTGAGCACGGCGAGTTTATCCGCGAGAGACAATGCCATAATTAGATCCTCCTGTTTTCATTTAAATTAATTTCAAAATCCCAAAATTGTTTGAGCTAAATACTATTTTACCAGAAAATTCATTTTAAATCAAGGGGGGATAATATATAATTTTTGTAAATAATTTATTGCCCTTGACATCTATCGAAAAATACCGTATAATACAAACTACGGAGGTTTTTATGCAGGATTCGGAAAACAAAACGGAAAACAGAATTATCGGCGTACTCGTCTATGTCATCGTGATAACAACGGCGCTCATGCTCGCACCGCTGATCTATGAGCTCGCCGAAAATTACTCGTATGACAAAATTTCGATTTCGGGGGAAAAAGTGGCCGCAGGCGAAAAAATCACAAAAAACAAAAATTATACAGTCCTCGAAAACACGATAGATATATCGGAGCTCAAAAACACGGAATTCGGCCCTCTGACGCTCATCACCGCGAAAATTTTAAACAGCGGAGATCTGGTTTTGTTTTGTTCCTACCAGGTCGAAACGGCCGCCGCTTCAAGCGAGGCGCCCGCGCAGTACGAAACCCGGCTGCATATAGCCGCGCTGAAAAACCTGAAACAAGTCCAAAGCCCCGACAATTATTACAACGCGAAAGGCGATATCGAGCTCTACGGCCGCGCCCTCTCCGCCCGTTACAATCTGCTCGACAGCGTGCAGGGCGGCGATTATATATTCACGGATTTCGGCGACGGCACGTTTTTTTTCTCAAACAACAAAACGGCTTTCCTTTTTGACGCCGAACAAATGAAAATGGCGGCCACTTACGCATACCCGCCAAATTACCATATATACCATTCGGCCCTGTCGCCGGATAAGCAGCTGCTCGCCTTGGCCGCTGAAGAAGGCCTTTTTATAAACAACCTGAAAACCGCGAAAGCGGCGCCCAATTATTTCGAGCTGAAAGAGCTCATATCCTCCACGGTCAACGCCAACGGGATCAAAATGACGGTGCGGTATCCTTTCTGGTCGAGCGACGGCTCGCGCATATTCTACAAGCTCTACGCCGACGAAAATGTGAAAAATGCGGGGCTCACGACCACTTCCCCCGGGGGAAACGAGCAGCTCACGGCGCTCGAGAGCGGTGATTTCCTGTTTATGAACAGCGATCTGATATTTTATTATTTTTCCTCGACCACGGGGACAAATCCGGGGATTTTATTTCGGTGCGGGTATTTCAACGTAAACGAGAGGAAAATGGCCGACGTCATGAGGTCGCAGGTCTATTATTTCGATGTGGATATAAGCCCGAATGGGACATTTCTCGCCGCTTTGTCGTACAACGGGAACTTGGTGAAGATAAGCATCATAGACATACGCACGAAAAAACTGATATATTCCTGTCTGTACAGCGAAATCTACGCCTTTTCATTTTCGCCCGACGAAAAAAACTTGGTGGTATACGGCAGGGAAAACGGAAGAAGGACGCTCAAAACGGTGAACATGGACTGGACGGAGGAATAGCCCCCCGCTCAAATTTCCTCGTCCGCCGGCAGGTCGTCGGGCGCAAGGGGCGCCAGAGTGGGCTCCACTGTGGGCGCTTCGGTTGAGGGCGGAGCTTCGGTTTCGGGCGGTGAAGTGGGAGGCTCGGCGGTCGCGGGCGGCGGTGTGACCGGAGGCATTGTGTCGGCGGTTTCGGGCGGCGTCGTCGCTGCGGGAGGTTCGGTGGCCGGAGGCTCCGTGGGCGGCAGTGTTTCGGGCGGTTCCGTGGCGGGAGGCAGCGTGGGCACGGGCCTTTTCGTAGCGGGTTCTGTGGGCGGCGAGAGCGGAGGTGTTGTGGGTGGCTCTGTCGTCGCGGGAGGCTCGGTGGCCGGAGGCTCTGTTGCGGGCGGTTCCGTGGCGGGAGGCCGCGTCGCGGGCTGTGTAGGCGGGCTTGTAGTGGCGGGAGTTGTCGCGGGTTCTTTGGTGGTGGCCGGTGTTTCGGGCTCGGTGGGCTCCGTGGTTTCGGCGGTTGTCGTTTCTTCGGTTTCGATTTCGACCGTGGCCTCGGTGCTGAACACGATGTCGTGGGAGGTGTCGGGCTCCGCGGTATCTGACGGAGTTTGGCCCGTGGGGTCGGAGGGGTCGGTTTGGACGGCGCTGTCGGGTGTTTCTTCTTTGTTTTTGTTTGAAGCGGCGGAAAACAACTGCCCGATATTTTCAAGGTCGACTGAGCGCAGTATCATGGCCGCCAAAAGTATTATCACGGTGATCATGGAGGCCACGACTATATAGTAAATCTTGGTTCCGTCGAATTTCTCTTTGGCGGCTGCGGCTTTTGCCGCCTCGCCGGAAAAACCGTCCGGACCCGGGTCCAAATCCAAATCCGCTTCCTCCGCTTCTCTTTCATACCCGTCCCCCGCCTGCCCATATTCCGCGTAATCGTCCATGTCGGCGTCTATCGGATGATTTTCGAATGCGGAGTCGTCTTCCGGCTGTGTGTCCCGAAGCTCCTTTTCAGCCTTTTTTTTGAATTTTTTGTCGGGCTCGCTGTTTTTGATAAAGTTGTCTATTATATCCATGTAGGACGCATCGCCTTCCGGCATTCCGGAACCTTCCGCTTCATACGCGAAAAATATGCTTTCGCCGTTTTCGTCCACATTCAGCATATCGGCCCTTCCGTATTCCGAATAGGCCCCGCTCTGGGTTATGCCGTTTATTTTATTGTATTCGTTTCGCTTTCCCTCATCCTCCAAAACGGATATCGCCTCGTTGAGCAGTTTCATTTTCTCCTCCGCGAAAGCCGTATCCCCCTTGTAGGTGTCGGGATGATATTTTTTCGCCAGCGTCTTATACGCGTTCCTTATGACTTCGACTGACGCCGAGGGCGAGATTTCCAAAAGTTCGTAATAGTTCATAATTAAGCTCTTTTCTGTTTTGATAAATCGATTATATATCAAAATATTGAACTAATGATGTTATGTATAACATTTTTCTATTAACTCGGTATTAAATAACGGTTAAACTATTTTAAATCGGCATTATTTTTCGATTGATTGTTGATATTTTAAAAAAAATGTGATAGAATAGTATTCAATTCAAAAAAGGGGGGCGATAACCTTGATATATTTCGGAGAAAACAAAGAATATATTTTATGCGAGTGCGAGAGCTGCAAAGGGGAGATGTATATCGAAAAATCTTCCGTTTCGGACGAGGACGCATATGCGTACCATCTTGCTTCGCCGATAAAATGCCGCTGCGGAGCGGTAGACGAATATATAAACCGCGCGAAAAAATCATGCCACAAAATAAAACAGGAACTCTTTTTCATGTCCGACCTGCTGCACAAGCAGCAGAACATCGCAAATAAGACAAACGAGATCACTTCCGAGCTGAACAAAAAATTCTCCCCGCCCTCATTTATGCAGCTGATCGCGCGGGACCTGACGTTTTCTTTCAAGGTCTTCCTCATAATGCTGGGCGCGGCGGTCGGGGTGGAGATATTTTTGTTTGTCATAACGGCGCTGATGTTTTTTTTCGGGATTGCGTTCCAGTCGGAAAATATAGCGGCAAACGGCAACGAATTGTTTTATGCCATAAACATATTCAAGGACCAGGGGGGCAATTTTCTCTCAAAACTCGGCTTTGACACGGTTGTGCGCCCGTTATCCGAATACGGCACCGACCCGGCTGAAGGGCTGATTCTCGGATATATACCCGCCGCCATTGCGGGGCTTGTCATCGTGGTGTTCTATGTGTTTGCCGCCGTGCTGTTTGTCAGGGTCGCCGTAAGCGTTTCAAAACTCACGTTTTTCGCGAGCAAAGTGATGAATCAGAAAATCAAAATCAACCAAAAAAGGGAAGAATACAAAAAACAATTGGACGAGCTGGGCATAATCCACCAAAACCTGTCCGACCAGATAGGCGAGCTGGCAATACTGCCGGACGATTACAAAAATATGAGGGCAGCAGACTCGATACTCTCGTATTTTGTAAACAACCGGGCGGATTCGATACGGGAGGCAATCGCCCTGTTCCACGACGAGGATTTTAAATCAAAGCTGCTCGAGTACAGCAAAGCGCTCTATGCCGAGGCCAAACAGACCCGCCGCTATACCAAGGCGATGTATATGATGACTTCGGACGAAAATATAAAGGTCGATATAAAAGAGGTCAGGGAAACCCGCGAGGAAACCCCCGACGGCGACGGCAATACGGCTCAAAATATCTCAAACGGCGCGTTTTCGAGGATAAAAAGCGCCTCACCCAAAAAATCGCCCCGGCTCAATTCTTCAAATTTTTCGAAGCCCGGCGAAAATCAGGTGCTGGAAGCGCCGAAAAAACCGCAGCCGGTTTCTGAAAACTTTGAAAACCCCGAAAACGGCACGGACGGGGCGGCCCCGGATATTGAAAGCGCCGACAATTCCGAAAATTCCGATTGACCCAATTGAGATAAAATTTTACAAAATGTTCTAAATTAATATGACGGACTGTTGTCATATTAACCGTGATATAATTGGGAAAATAAATTATCTTTCAAATCGGGGAGCCATATGCAGGAAAATTACAATACAGCAGCAGATTTTGCGCATTCAAAAAACTATATCACGATAAAGGGCGCGAGGGTTCACAACCTGAAAAATATAGACTTGCAGATTCCGAGGGACAAATTCATCGTTTTTACGGGACTTTCGGGGTCCGGCAAGTCGTCTCTCGCCTTTGACACCATATACGCCGAGGGCCACAGGAGATTTGTGGAGTCGCTTTCCTCGTATGCGAGGCAGTTTCTGGGACAGTTGGACAAGCCCGACGTGGACTACATCGAGGGGCTCTCGCCCTCCGTATCCATCGACCAGAAGACCACATCCCGCAATCCGCGCTCGACCATCGGCACAATCACCGAAATCTACGATTATTTAAGGCTTCTTTTCGCCCGAGTGGGAACCCCGCACTGTCCCGTCTGCGACGCAGTCATAAAACAGCAGACCATCGACCAGATCATCGACCAGATATTGGAAATCGAGACCGGCGAAAAGTTCTATATCCTCTCCCCTGTGGTAAAGGGCAAGAAGGGCACGCATGAAAAGGTGTTCGAGGACGCCAAAAAAGGCGGCTTCGCGAGGGTGAGGGTGAACGGCAGCATATATGACCTGACCGAGGAGATAGCGCTCGACAAAAACAAAAAACACGATATAGAGATATTGGTGGACCGCCTTGTGATGAGGGACGACGTCAAGAGCCGCCTCACCGACTCGGTCGAAACCGCCTGCAATTTGTCGGGGGGCATAGTTGTCGTGTCCGTTTTGGACCGGCCCGCCGGAGAAGAGCTCGTATTTTCCCAGAATTACGCCTGCGAGGAGCACGGCATAAGCATCGGCGAACTGGCGCCGCGGATGTTTTCGTTCAATTCGCCGTTCGGCGCCTGTCCCGAATGTTCCGGGCTGGGCGCGAAACAGCAGCTTTCCGTCGAAAAACTGCTGTTTGACAAATCGAAGACCCTGCGCGAAGGCGCCATAGTGGCAAACGGGTTCAAAACCATGGACAACGACACCTACGGGGAAGTGATGCTCGAATCTGTGGGGGCCGAAAACGGGTTTACCTTGGACACTCCGATATCAAAGTATTCCGAAAGCGCCCTGAACGCCCTGCTCTACGGCACGGGGTCAAAGGAATACTGGGCTCAGAAAGGCAAACACAAATTCAAATTCAGGCACGAGGGCATCGTGCACACGATAACCCGCCGCTACCATCAAACCGGCAGCGCGGGGGTGAAAGCGGAAATAGAGGCGCTGATGGAAGATGTGAACTGCCCCGCCTGCGAGGGAAAGCGCCTCAAAAGGGAATCGCTCGCCGTAAAGATAAAAAACATGAACATACACGACGTATGCGCTTTCTCCATACTCGAATCGAAAGAACTGTTCGAAAATATCACCTTCAGCCAAAAAGATTCCGTAATAGCCAAAGACATAGTCAAGGAAATACGCGCAAGGCTCGGATTTTTGGTGAGTGTGGGACTCGATTACCTTACCCTTGAGCGCAAGGCGGGCACGTTGTCCGGCGGCGAGAGCCAGAGGATCCGGCTCGCCACCCAGATCGGCTCTTCGCTGATGGGGGTGCTGTACATACTCGACGAGCCCTCCATCGGGCTGCACCAGAGGGACAACTCGAAGCTCATAGCCGCTTTAAAAAGGCTCAGGGACGTGGGCAACACCGTGATCGTGGTGGAGCACGACGAGGAAACCATCGAAGAGGCCGATTATGTGGTGGATTTGGGGCCGCTCGCCGGGGTGAACGGGGGCGAGATTGTGGCGCAGGGCACGGTGGCGCAGATAAAAAAGATGAAAAATTCCGTCACCGCCGATTTTCTGAGCGGCAGGCGGAGTATAAAAACGCCGGGGCCCGAAGAGCGGCGACCCGGAAACGGCAGTTCTCTGAAAATAATAGGCGCGCGCGAAAACAATTTAAAAAACATCGACGTGGAGATACCCCTGGGGCTTCTGGTGTGCGTCACGGGGGTTTCGGGCTCGGGCAAATCCTCGCTGATCAACGAAATATTATACAAAAAACTCGCCAACGAATTAAACGGGGCATACACCAGGGCCAGAAATTTCGACCGCATAGAGGGGACCGCCGCCCTTGACAAGATCATCGCGATCGACCAGTCCCCCATAGGGAGGACGCCGCGCTCCAACCCGGCGACTTATACGGGGCTGTTTGCCGATATACGCATGCTTTTCGCCGAAACACAGGACGCGAAAATGCGCGGCTTCAAGCCCGACAGGTTCTCCTTCAACATGAAGGGCGGGCGGTGCGAGGCCTGCGAGGGCGACGGCGTGATAAAAATCGAGATGCACTTTCTGCCGGATGTCTATGTGACCTGCGACGTGTGCAAGGGCAAACGGTACGCAAGGGAAACGCTCGAAGTCAAATACAAGGGCAAGAATATATTCGACATATTGGACATGACCGTGGAGGAAGGCGTCGCGTTTTTCGCGAATATCCCCGCCATAAACAGAAAGCTGAAAACCCTGAACGACGTGGGGCTGGGGTATATAAAGATCGGGCAGTCGTCGACCACGCTGTCGGGCGGGGAGGCGCAGCGCGTCAAGCTCTCCAGTGAACTCGGCAAGCGCGCGACGGGCAGGACCATCTATGTGCTCGACGAACCCACCACGGGCCTCCACATGGCCGATGTGGAAAAGCTGATCGAGGTGCTGCAGAAATTGGTCATAGCGGGCAACACGGTCATCGTGATAGAGCACAATTTAGACATGATAAAAACCGCCGATTATATCATCGACCTGGGCCCCGAGGGCGGGGCGGGCGGAGGCCGGGTGATAGCGCTGGGAACCCCCGAGCAGGTGGCCGAAAACCAAATTTCCTACACGGGGCAGTACCTCAAAAAATTCTTTGAAAAGAAAAAGTGAAATTTTTAATTATGAGGGAAAGGATGCTGTATACTATGGAAAAATTGGCTATTCTGGGCGGGCCCGGAAGCGTCGCCGGAGATGATCGGGATTTATTCGCGTGGCCCATTGTGACAAAGGAAGACGAAGAAGCGGTGCTCGACGTGATACGGCGCGGCGCCATGTCGGCTCTCGACGTCACGCTGGCTTTCGAAGATGAATTTAAAAAATGGCAGGGCGCAAAATACGCCCTCGGATATAATTCGGGCACGAGCGCCATACACGGGGCCCTGTTCGGCTGCAAAATAGGGCGCGGCGACGAAGTGGTCTGCATAAGCCCGGTGTACTGGGCTTCCGTTTTGCCGGTGTTCTCATTCGGGGCCGTTCCGGTGTTCGCGGATATACTGCCAAACACGCTCTGCATCGACCCGGCGGATTTTGAAAGAAAGATAACCCCCAAAACAAAAGCGGTGATTGCGGTGCATAACTTCGCCTATCCCGCCGAAATGGATGAGATAACTGCAATTGCCAAAAAATACAATGTAAAAGTGATAGAGGACGTCTCCCACGCGCAGGGCGGGCTGTATAAAAACAAAAAATTGGGCACATTCGGCGACGTGGCGGCGATGAGCCTGATGTCGGGCAAGTCGCTGGCCTGCGGCGAAGCGGGAATGCTGACTACCGACGACACCGAGATATATGAGCGGGCTCTGGCATACGGGCATTATGAACGCAATGACGCGAAAAAGCTGCAGACCGGATATCTGCGCGAATTCGCGGGGCTTCCGCTCGGAGGGCACAAGCAGCGCATGCATCAGGCGAGCTCGGCGATGGGGCGCGTGCAGCTCCGCAGTTACGATGAGCGCGCGGCGGAAATCAGGCGCGCGATGAACTACTTCTGGGACTGTCTCGAGGGGGTTCCCGGCATCCGCGCCCACCGTACAGACGAATCAAAAGGCTCGACTATGGGCGGCTGGTACGCGGCTCACGGCCTGTATGTGCCCGAAGAACTCGACAATTTGTCCATCGGGCGTTTTTGCCGGGCCGTCGCGGCCGAGGGCGCTTTGTGCTCTCCCGGGATCAACGCCCCGCTGCATCTGCACCCGCTGCTCTTTAACTGCGATGTGTACGGCGACAAAAAGCCCACCCGCACGGCGTTTTCCGAACGCGATCCAAAAGACCCCGAGGGAAGCCTGCCGGCAAGCGAAGCCGTCAACAGCCGCACGTATTATGTGCCATGGTTCAAAAAATACAAACCCGACCAAATCGAAAAGTATGCCAAGGCGTTTCGAAAAGTGTGCGAAAATTTCGGCGAGCTGACAGAAGGGGACGAAAAAAACCCCGGAGGGGGCAGGTACTTCTCTTTTTAATTCAATTTATGGAGGAAATTATGATCATAGATATCCACAACCACGCCGACTATCACGGATATGACGCGGAAAAAATGGTAAAAAACATGGATGATTGCGGCATCGGCATAACCTGCCTGATGGCATGGGAAGCGCCCGCCCATGAGTACGACCCCGCCACCAAATACGCAATTTCGCCGTTTTCGGATTATCCGGTCCCATTTGAGCGGTGCCTCGCCTACAAACAGCACGCGCCCGGCAGATTTTTATTGGGATTTGCCCCGGATCCCAGAAAACCGGATTCGATCGGGCGGCTGAAATCGGCGGTGGCGCTTTTTGACCTGAGCATATGCGGGGAACTAAAACTGCGCATGATGTACGACAATCCCGACGCGGTGCGCATGTACCGTTACTGCGGGGAGGTCGGCCTGCCGGTGCTCATGCATTTCGATTATGAGCTGAAAAGCGGGTCTTTTTACCCGTGGCCCAATTATTGGTACGGCGGCGGGATCGAGGCGCTCGAGCGCGCGCTGGAGCTTTGTCCGGATACGAATTTCATCGGCCACGCGCCGGGTTTCTGGGCGCATATATCAAACGATGAGCTGTATAAGACGGAGGCCTATCCGAAAGCCCCGGTCATTTTGGGCGGAAGGTTAGAGGCGCTTTTGGAAAGCCACTCCAATCTGTACTGCGATATTTCCGCGGGCTCCGGGCACAACGCGCTCAGCCGCGATTTGGATTACAGCCGCGGTTTTTTGGAAAGGTGGCAGGACCGGGTGCTGTTTGGGCGCGATTATTACGACGGGATCCACAGAGAGCTCTTGGAGAGCCTGTCGCTGCCATTGGCCGTTATGGAAAAGATATATTCCGAAAATGCGCGCCGCATACTTCGAAACGGCGGTAAAATCCCCGAAAATATCTCGTGATTATTCGAATTGTTCGGCGAGTTTTTGAATTGCCGCAGCTGCCTTTTGCTCGAGCTTTTCATATCCCGAGATGAAATCGCTTTTTCCCCCCGTGACAAGCTCCAGCACGCCTCCGAAATTATACAGCGCGCCCACGTCGATTATGCGGTTGGCAAACAATATATCGAGCATGGCGGACGATTCGTCGTCCCTTGACAGTTTTGTCTTGAGTGTGATTTCATAATATGCGGGGCGCAGGGTATATGCCGATTCTGCGCAAAGCGCCTCGAGCAGTATCCCCGTTCTTTCGAGGTCGCCGTTTGTGGTGGGGATATACACCGCCCCGTTGTTGAAGACGCTCATTGTGGTGCGGTATTTTTGCTGCTGCTCGTCGAACTTCGGTATGGGCAGTATGCCGAAGTCCTGCTCCATCCCCCGAAACAACGGCACAAGCGCCATGCTGCCCATATAGAACATTATCCTTCCGTCGTCAAAGGCGGGGATGATGCCCCCGTAAAACGGGTCGCCCGAAGCCGCTCCGGTCACCCTCGAGGCGTTTATTGCGGATATATCCTTGTCTATTTCGACCGCTTTTTCGCGGATCGTCAAAAAACGCTGATTGTTCACCGACAATACGGGCAAATCGTTTTCGTCTTTTTCGGCGATCCGGCAGTCTGCCCCGATGGTCATGACAAATATATTGTACGGTTCGGTCGCGAAACCGAATTTGTCATCTGTGACGTCATATTTTCCGTCGCCGTTCAAATCGACGGACACGCGTTTGCTCATTTCGTAGAATTTATCGACGGTCCATTTGCCTTCCTCGACCAATTTGTACGGATCCTCGAGCCCGTAGTCTTTCATGATGTTTTTGTTGAACAACAATCCCCATGTGCCGTCCTTGTCGGCTATTATAAGGTCGCCGACGGCGCAAAACAACTTTCCCGCAATTGTGAGCTCGCCCGCGAGGGTTTGGTCCCACCAGGGTTTTTCAAAATCGAGGTTCGGCACGGTTTTCAGATCCACGAGCATATTTTTGGCCGAAAGGGTAACAGTTCCGAGTGTCGCCTCGATCATCGCGTCATAGGGGCAATCCCCGGAAGATATCAGTTTTTGGATGAATACATACGGATTTTCGACCGCTTCCATCGTCACTCTCGCGCCGTATTTATCTTCGATGACGGAATTTCTCTTATACACCGCGTCGTTGACCACGTCCCCGTTTTCTTCAGCGGCGAAAATATCTTTCGAGAGGAAGATCATGTGTTTTTCGTTTCGCGTGAGAAACTTCATTTCATAGCCGTCGAATTTGACCTCGGGCAAATCGGGGTACAGCCGCTCGGTTATATCCTGCGCGCCGCCCTCGGGCGAAGCGGCGGAGTTTGGGTTTTCGGTTTGGCCCGCTTTTGTTTCGGATTCGTTTTTGCCGCCGGACTTGTCCGCGCTTTGGCAGCAGGGCAGACAAATCAAAGCGGCGCAGATAATTGCCGCGGCGAAAAACGCCGATACTGTTTTTTTCATATAATTCACCTCACGGATTTTTTGTCGTTTTTATCCATTATACACCATGGCCGGCGATAATGCAAGCTGAATCCCGATGTTCGCGAAAAAACATCTTGACAAACAGCTTCGGGCAACCTATAATATATAATTGGAAGGGAAATACGGCAGAGATTGGGGGCGACCCGAGTTTGAAGTCAGGTAAATTCATGACGTTTTACAGTCATTTCCGCAGTACGCCCATAAAAAAATTATTGCTGCTGTTTTTTGTATTATTTCTTTTGACCGGCTGCGAATCCGCCAAGGAAGACGGCGCGGGCTGTATTTTATTCGAGCAGGATGATTTCACAATAATAAAGACCAAAGCGGAGAATATAAAGCCCGAAACGATACGCAGCCCCATATGTTCGGATTATATAAGGGATCTGGGCTATTACGGCATCAACGCGGGCTTTTTCAATACAATTTACCGCGAAAAAAAGCCCGCCGACGATGAGTTTGTCAGCGTATCGATTTCATGGAGCAAAGACGACGCAGAAAAGGGGCTGGAAGTGTGCGAATTCAGCATAAGGGATCCGGAGAGAGTCGCGCTCGGAGAGGGCCCGTATATAGCCAGAGGCACTTTGTTTTTATGCATAAACGACGAGGCGAAATATGAAGCCGGCGTGATAACTGCGGAAAGCTGCGGCGATGTCAGGGCGCAGAGGGGCGACGACTGCGATTACATATACATGATAGGCGGGGGGAATTTCTATTTGGGCGATTATCCCGGAGCGGAAAGTTGGGAAAAGTGGAAAAACGAAAAATATCTCGAAGAGGGGCCTCTCGTGATAGAAAACACCAAAACCGGCCGCAGCGGGATCGGAATAAAAAATGAAAACGGGATCTGGTATGTATATCTCGTTTGTTCGGGGACAAACGGGCGGGAAATACCGAAAACATTGGAGGAGTTAAGGGCGCTGTTTGTATGGCTGGAATGCTCTGAGGCTATATATTTGGACGGTGCGGGATCCTCACAGATGAGATTCGCATACGGCGGCGAACTGACGGAAAAGCCCGGCGATAACCGTTATATATGGGCTATGGTCAGATTATTGGATGATTAATAAAGCTCCCCCATTAATAATTATTACACACAAGATTCATTATGCTCATTCAATCAGCACTCCTATCTATTCTGTGCTTCGCATAGTAAAAATTACGACTTCCGGCCGCGCAAATATCCTCGGCACAGTATAATAATCACCGATACCGTTGCTCGTATACACGGGAACGCCATCCGGTGAAACGGAAAACCCGTTTGCGAAACGCATACCGTAGCTTGTTATGCTGCCGCGAAGCAAATACAGCGGGATACCGAATAATGTAATCTGCCCGTTGTGGGTATGTCCCGAAAGAATCAAATCAACACCCACAGTAGACTGCACCATCGAAACATCGGGGTTGTGCGATATAAGTAAAACAAAATCATCTTTGTCCGCGTTTGTTATTGCCATTTCTATGTCCGGGTTGCGGTTCCACATATCATGCACACCCGCTATATAAAACCCCTCTCGCACCCAGAAACCGTTGTTGTCAAGCGGATTTATTCCGTATTGTTCCATTACCGCAAAAACCCGCTTGTAATCGTCGTGGTTTCCCTCTGCGCCAAAAATACCGTCTGTTGTTATTGTTTGGGCAATTTCTTTCACAGTCCCTTGATAGTGTTCGCCGCCCATAGAGAAGTCCCCGCCTAAAAGCAGTAAATCCAAATTTCTTTTGTTTAATTCCGTGATAACTTTTTTCATGTTTTCATGCCGTATGGTGTGCATATCCGTTATAAAAGCAATCCGGTAGCCGTCTAAATCGGACGGCCAGGTTTCGGAGCGGAATTCAATTTCGGTATAATGAATCATTTTATCGAGGGTAAGCCCGTGGGCAATATGCACCGCAGGAATAAGCGCGATGATTAAACCGAACGACATTGCAATTCTAAACTTAATTTTTTTTGTTTTATGCCTTGCAAGGCACATCCCAAGAACAGCCCCGATTCCGCCAAATACCAAAGTAAAAAACATAAGTGTGTTTTCACTTATACGCCATTTGCTTTTTTCGGCTTTTCGTTTATCAATTACATAAAGGAAAAAGGCTATTAAATTCATCAGAATAAAGAATACAGAAAACAATTCTAAAATTCCGAAACGAATAATCCAACCAGTTATGATTCTCAATTCTGATAACACTCCCTTCACCTTGTTTTCCGTTTATCCGAAAACTTCACAAGCCGCGACGACGCGCAGCATATCCTCGTCTATTAATTAAGCAGGTTTCTTTTTATTTTTTTTGACGCGGTTTTTTCGAATTCTTCCCGGCGCACCTCGATTTTCGTTATTTTTTTATACGAGGGCAGCTGCCTGTTTATTTTCTCCGCTTTTTCCGTTATGTATTTTTCGATTTCGCCGAAATCTTTGCCCTCGAACCGCTCGAAATCCGGGACGATCAGAGCCGTTATGTTGTCCTCGCCGCCTTTGCTTCGCGAAATTACCGCGCACTCTTTGATTTCCGCGATATTTTGCAGATATTCTTCGATTTCTTCGGGATAGACATTCTTGCCGTTGTTGAGTATTATCACATTTTTTTTGCGTCCCGTTATGTAAAGACAGTTGTCCGAATCGATATATCCCACATCGCCCGTTTTGTAAAAGCCGTCCTCCGTGAAAACTTCGCGGGTCGCTTTTTCATCGCCGAGATAACCGAGCATCACATTGTCGCCCCTGACTAAGATTTCTCCGTGCCCGTTTTCGTTTTTTTTGTCTATTTTCACTTCATTTGAAAATATGGGATGCCCGACCGAACCAACCTTTTTCATGTGCATATCCGCGGGAACGACGGATATCAGCGGGGCGCATTCCGTCGTGCCGTAGCCCTGGCAGATTTTTATGCCGAAATTATCCAGGGTTGTCACATGCGCCGGATTGAGGGGCGCCCCCCCGCAGATTATCAGCTCCAGCCGCCCGCCGAAAGCGCCCAGGACTTCCTTGAACAGTTTGCGCCGCAGGTCTATACGCACCAATCTGAGCATATTGCTGAGTTTTATCGCGATTTTGACGATCTTGCGCTTGCCTTTCTTGTCGATCTCATCCCATATTTTTTTTACCATGTTGTCGATAAACAAAGGCACCAAAACCAATTTTGTGGGCTTGTAAAACTGAAAATTGCGCAGCACCAATTTAAGCGATTCGTTGCGGCATATATTTACGCCCAGCGAATAAGTCGCAAAAAAGCTGCAAGTCGTCTCATAGGTGTGGTGCGCCGGCAAAACGGCGACAAGCGTGTCGCTTGAGTCAAAATCGACGGAACAGGCGGCGCAGTAAGCATTCGACGCTATATTTTTGTGGGATAGCATGACCGCTTTGCTTGTGCCCGTCGTCCCCGACGTGAATAAATACGCGCAGGCTTTTTCGCGGTCTATTTTGACGTCCGTAAAAGCCGTGCATTTGTTTTTTATCAGCGTTCTGCCGGCGTCTATGAGGCTCTGCCAGGACAGTATATTGTGCGCCGTATGTTCCGGCCGGCTTGGTCCGTTTTTCAAATCCATGTTTATGAAAAACTTCGCCTCTTTTTTTTCGCCGTTTTTCGCGTAGCCCTCTATCAGCTCGGCGAACGCTTCGGAATAAATCACGCAGGACGCCTTCGCTCTTTCGATAAAACTGATTATCTGATCCGGCATGACTTCCCTGTCGATGGGCGCGATTATTCCGTTGCCGTTGACTGCGGCGAGATATGAGACTATCCATTCATAGCGGGTTTCCGAGAGAAGCGCTATGTTTTTGCCCATGATTCCGAGCTCATAGAAAGCCGTGCCCAAACTGTTTATGTAACCGTGCATCTGATTAAACGAGATATTATGCACGGTTTCGTTTTCTTTGTATGTAAAGTAGGCCTTGTCGCCGTACTTTCTTTTGGATTGTTCCGTCAACTGTTTCAGATCGCCGAATTCTTCGAGTTTGTCCCTTACAAATGTTTTCGGAAATGCGTACATTATTTTCCCCCCTGTTATTTTATTTCGCATCAAACGCCGAGCAGCCGCGCGGCGTTTTTTTGCGCTATCTTTTCAAACGCGCCGGAGGAAATCTCCCCCGATGCTTTAAAATCCTGCAAAAGCCGCGCCGTCGGATATGAATTGTTTTTTGCGCATATGTCCGTGCCGAACATCAGCTTGTCTTGAAATTCATTCAAGAAATCCGCGGCATGGCCCAAATCGCGGGTCAGCGCGTTGGCTCCGCTGCCCGCCGACAGCTCCGCCGTCAAGTTTGGGTACTGCCGCATCAGCTGCGGGACGCGCCCCTGTTTTTCGACGGGGTAGCTCGGATAGCCGAAGCGGTCTTCGGGGTTTCGCAGAACCGATATTTCGGCCCAGAACGCCGGCCCGTGCCCCACAAACAGCAAATCGGGGAACTTTTCGAGGCAGGCTTCGAGCTGCGGCATACCGGGGTCGTCGTATATGCCGTATCCGTGATTAGATCTTCCCGTCATGTCGAAAATCAGCGGAAATTTTGCCTCCTGCACGTGATGCAGCAGATTTTGCATACGCGCGTCAAGCCACCCCAGATTCGGCAGAACTTCTCCGATCCCCATGCATCCCGATTGCCTGTAATATTCCAGCAGGCGGCCGATGGGCGCATCGGAGGAGTTGGTGTATACGCGAGGGTCGATATTGCAGTAGGGCACAAAGCGCCCGTTTGAATTTCGGGCTATCTCTATTATTTCGCCCACGGACTGCGGCACATACACCTCCGGGCTGACGAGCGGCAGAAGTATCGCCCTCTCTATGCCGATTTCGTCGTGCTTTTTTACAAGGTCACCGAGGGAAATAAACAGCATTTCCCCGTTTTCGGCGGGATATTGGTATTTATACACATGGGCGTGCACATCAAAAAACATACTTTATCCCTCCCGGGCGGGCATACCGTACATGGCGACGATGTCAGAATCGTGCCCGCGCGTTATTTTACGCGGCGGGGTACCGCCGTCCGCCCGAAACCAGGTTTCGATCACATAAGGCGGATCCAATCGCAGGGGCGGATATTTCGCGCGGTCCGCCGCGAAATCCGAAAGCGCCCTCTCCGCCGTTTCGCGGATGAGCTCCCTCGCGCGTTTGGGGTGCATGTGCACCGCGCCGAGAGAATTGTTGCCGTAGGCCTGCGTGCCGAGATTTTCGCCGCCGTTTGTATTCACACCGTATTTTACCTCGGCGGTGCGGATATGCGGGATCAGCGCTTTCGCCTCAGCGGCAAACGCCCTGTCGCCCGAGCCGAAAATCGCCGCCGCCCCGTAGAATCCGCCGATTGCGGCGCATTCGCCGAACTCGCCCATCGATATCCCGTTGATTTTGTTTTCCTGCACGTTCTGCGAACCGGTGTGGGCGATATGCGCTTCCAAAGTCCCCGCTTTCGCGTGCTGTCCCACCCAGGCGAGAGCGTCGAAGTTGCCGTTCAATCCGAATTGATGGTATACGCCCCACCCCCGCGAGAGCAGCGCGCGTTCATCCAGCAGCCACGGGTCGATTCCCCCTGCCCCGTGCCCGTCAATTACGACGATTTCCGTCGCCCCGGCGGCGTAAAAACCCTCTATGGCCGCATTTGTCTCCTCGGTGAGAAACTTCTTGCCGCATTCGTAATAGCGCCCTTCGGGCAGAACCCAGTCGTCGCGGTTCATAACGCCCGCGACCCCCTCCATATCGGTCATGACCGCGATTTTCATATAAAAATCCTTCCTTAATACATCAATACATCCTGCTTTTCTTTTTCTTGCTTCTGCCCACTATGATGATGACCACGCACAAAACCACCAAAACCGCGATAATCGCCGGGAACAACAATATGTTGTCGCTCGACGAACCCCTGATTTCGGTCCATAAATCGTCGATTTTCCTGTTTACTTCATCGGGGAGGTTTATAAACATCTCCGTTTTGGACAGGACTTCGGGGCCGGGATATGTTATTTCGTTGTTTTTCAATTCTTCGTCGAGTATCTCATATGCTGCCAGGTTCGGGCTGGAATATCCGATAAATTCGCTGTTTGCCGCCGCTATTTCCGCCTCGCACATGAAATTTATGAATTTTTCCGCGGCTTCTTTGTTTTTGGCGCCTTTGGGGATGCACATCGAATCCACAAACAGGTTTGTGCCCTCAACCGGATAAACCGCTTCAAGATCCGGATTGTCGTCCATCATCGTCAGGGCGTCGCCCGCGTAATAGGGGGCGATGTACGCTTCCCCGTTGCCCATTTTGTTGAATATCTCGTCCATGTAATACCCCTGCAGCACTTCCTTTTGCTTTTTGAGTTCTTCGGCGGCCTTTTCGAGCTCGCCGAAATCGGTGGTGTTGAGCGAAAACCCGAGCTTTTTGAGCGCGATGCCGAAGGCGTCCCGCGAATTGTGGAACATGATGATCTTGCCCTTGTAGTCCTCATCCCAGAGGATATTCCAGCTGTCCACGGTTTTTGTGACATATTTCGCGTTGTATATAAGCACCACCGTGCCCCAGGTGTAGGGAACCGAATATTCGTTTTCCGGGTCAAAATCCAGGTTTTTGTACTCTTCCATTATATTGCCGTAATTGGGCACGTTGCCGAAATCTATTTTTTCGAGCATGCCCTCCTTGATGAGCCGGCTTATCATGTAGTCCGAGGGGATTATTACGTCGTAGTTGGCCCCTCCGCCTTTTAATTTGGAATACAGCTCCTCGTTTGTGGCGTATGTGGTGTAATTCACCTTTATCCCGGTTTTCGCTTCAAACTCCCGCAAAACGTCGGTCGTCCCCGAGGCGTCTGAGATGTATTCCCCCCAGTTGTAGACGTTTACGACCTGCCTGTCGCCCTTTGAGCATGAAGACAGGGCGCACATCGGCGCGAGTACGGCGACAAACAGCGCCGCAGCCAGAATTTTTGATATGATTTTGTTTTTTGCCATTTTATTTTACCCTCCGTGAATAAAATATTTTGATTCTCTTTTTTTTGCGTCGCGTATGTCCTTTATGTTCATTGCGGCAAGCAGCGCGAGCACCACCACGAACATGATGGCCGACAGCGCGTTGATTTCCGGGCTTATCTGTTTTCTGGTCATCGAATATATGGTCACGGGCAGCGTCTGCATTTCGGGCCCCGAGACAAACAGGCTTATGACCACGTCGTCGATCGAATATGTGAACGCCATCAAAAATCCGCTCACGATCCCCGGCAGTATCTCCGGCAGTATCACCAGAAAAAACGCCTGGTACGGGCTGCAGCCCAGATCGAGCGCCGCTTCGTACTGATAGCGGTCGATCTGCCGCAGTTTCGGCATGAGGTTTAAAATCACATAGGGGACGCAAAACGAAATATGCGCCGCGAGCAATGTGGAAAACCCGGATTCGAAATTTACGAATGCGAAGAGCAGCATAAACGATACTCCGGTTATTATCTCCGGATTGAGCACGGGCAGGTAGGTTATATTCATGATAACCGCTTTGGCCGTCTTTCTCATTGCGTGGATCCCGATCGCCGCCGCCGTGCCGATCACCGCGGCAACCGCCGAGGATATGAGCGCGAGCAGCAGGGTGTTTATCAGGGATTTGATGATCAGTTCGTTGCCGAACAGCCTGATATACCAGTCAAAAGTGAATCCGCCCCATACGGATTTGCTCTTTGAGGAATTGAACGAAAATACGATCAGTATAAAGATCGGGACATACAGAAACAAAAACACAAAGGCGAGATAGCCGAACGAAAATATATTTTTTGTTTTTTTTCTCATACGATCATGCCCTCCGTTTCATCCGCGTCAAACTGGTTTAAAAACGCCATGCTCAGCAGTATGAATATCATCAGTATAAAGGAAATGGCGGATCCGAGCTGCAAATTGTAGGTGGTGCCCAGCACCAGCTGCTCAATCAAGTCCCCCACCAAAAAATTCGCGCCGCCCCCGAGCATGCGGGAGATCACGAATGTGCTGACAGAGGGCACAAACACCATCGTTATGCCGCTGAGTATCCCCGGTTTTGAAAGCGGCAGCACTACTTTGACTATGACGCCCCTGGAACCGGCGCCCAGATCCTGCGCCGACTCGATTATCGATTTGTCTATTTTTATCATCACGGTATAAAGCGGAAGTATCATAAACGGAAGGTAGTTGTACACCATGCCGCAGACCACCGCCCCGCCCGTGTTTATCACCTGGATGGGCCCGAGTCCCGCAAAAGCGGCGAAACTGTTCGCCAGCGCGTCGATTTTTTCGAGCAGCGTCATCAGCGCGTAGGTGCGCAGGATAAAATTCATCCACATGGGCAGCATCAGAAGCATCATCATGATCTTCCGGGCCCCGCCGCCCAGCCGCGACATTATGAAGGCGAACGGGTACGCCAGAAGCAAACATACGGCCGTGGCAATCAACCCCAGTATCACGCTGCGCAAAAACACCGGGCCGAACTTCGCCACATCGGATATATTCACAAGCGTGAAATTCCCGCCGGCGTCGGTAAAAGCGAAATATCCGACCATAAAAAGCGGAATCAGCGTAAACGCCACGGCCCAGACGATATACGGGGCGGCGGGCAGCTTGGACTTAAATATCATTTATGTCCACCCCTTCTTCCTGCTCTTCGTCTATCATGCGGGATATATCCCCGATTTCGTAGGGCTCGTCTTCATCGTCCGTTTTTTTCATGATGTGTATGTTCTGCGGGGAAACGTTCATGCCCGTGATCCCGCCGGCGGCGAGCGCCGCCGTGGAATGCGCTATCCATTTATACCCGAAAGAGTCGATTGTCATTTCGTAGTGCACGCCCTTGAACGTGACCGTTTCGACCGTTCCTATTATATTGTTGTCGGAGGGCGGCTCGATGATTATGTCCTCGGGGCGTATGACCACATCCACCCGCTCCATTTTTTTGAACCCTTTGTCCACGCATTCGAAATAGTTGCCGCCGAATTCCACGAAAAAATCCCGGTGCATGATGCCGTCCGTGATATTGCTCGCGCCGATGAATTTCGCCACGAAGGCGTTGGCGGGTTCGTTGTACACGTCCTCGGGCGCCCCGATCTGCTGTATTTCCCCGTTTCTCATCACCACGATGGTGTCCGACATGGTCAGCGCCTCCTCCTGGTCGTGGGTGACATATATGAAGGTTATGTCAAGGCGCTGCTGTATTTTTTTGAGCTCGGCCTGCATCTCTTTTCTAAGCTGCAGATCGAGCGCGCCCAGCGGTTCGTCCAACAGCAGCACCCTGGGATAATTTATGAGCGCGCGGGCGATGGCGACCCTTTGCTGCTGGCCGCCGGACAGCGAATTTACGTCGCGCGCCTGGAACCCGCTCAGATTAACGAGCTCGAGCATCTCGGCGACCTTCGTCCTGATTTCGGCGTCTTTCGTCTTTTTGAGCCGCAGCGCGAAGGCCACGTTTTCGTAGACGTTCAAATGCGGGAACAGGGCGTACCTCTGGAAAATCGTGTTCACCTGGCGCAGGTGGGGCGGCACCCCGTTTATCTTTTTCCCGTCAAAATACACGTTTCCGGCCTTGGGCTGGGTGAATCCCCCGATAATTCTGAGCGTGGTCGTTTTTCCGCAGCCGGAAGGCCCGAGCAGGGTGAGAAATTCTTTGTCGTGGATATTCAGGTTTATCCCCTTGAGCACCTTCGCGGTTCCGTAGATGACCTCGATATCCTCGAGTTGTACGATCAGTTTTTCCTCCAAAATTTATCCTTAATTTATCCTTTCGTTGTTTTATCCGCGTCACCCGGGCAGTTTTTCATAGGCGGCAATCAGTTTTTCGAGGTCCTTCTCGAATTTCGGGGCTTTTTTGTCGTAGTACGAGGCGAAGTCCGTGCTTTTTGCCTGCATGAGGTCCCTGAACATGCCCGCGATGAAAGGCCCTATGCTCATGCTGTTCAAAAACCCGAAGTTGAATTTGAGCCCGTCGCGTATGATGTCTATCATCTGCGAGCTTTCGTCGTCGCGCGCGTATTTTTTCTTCAAAGCTATCTCATAGTAGGCGGGGGTCACCTTGCGGTAGCTTTCGGCGCACAGGGCTTCCATCGCGGCGGCGGTGGCCTCCAATCTGGTGTTTGTCACAGGTATCGAAAATATGCTGAAGGAATCCTGCGAAGCTGTATAATAGTCTTTTTGGTCCTTGTCGAATTTGGGATAGGGGATGATGCCGTAGTCGCTGTTCATGGCGCGCAGCTCTTCGTTGGTCGCCAGAGTGCCCGGCATGAACAAAACCCTGTTTTCGGGAAACATCGCCATTATATCGTCGATATGGTTCTGGGCTTCCGGCACCGCGTACGAATTGTTCGCGTTGTCGTAAAGCAAACCATACAGGTTTTCCACTATCTGCGCCGTTTTCGGGTTATTGATCGACAGCTCGGGTATTCCGTGCTCGTTTTTTGTGGTGATCGGGTTGTCAAGGGTGGCAAACATCGCGTCGAGATAGGTCCCCGTGGTGATCGCGTATCCGAAAGCGTCGCCTTTGTCTGGTTTTCCGTCGCCGTTTAAGTCCCTCCATGTGTCGCGGGTGAGCTCCTTCAATTTTTCCATGGTAAAACCGCCGTTCAACACGAGCTGGTACAGATTTTCCATACTCAGGTCCTGGGCCAGCTGTTTGTTGAAAAAAGTGACGTACATATTTTTGAGCAGCGATATCGCGAGGTCGCCGGCTATGAAGTACAGTTTGCCGTCGACGGTCATTTCATCTGCGCAGCTCTCGCTCCACCAGGGCTGCGCGGGGGAAAGGTAGTCCACCGTTTTCAGGTTGTACAAAAGCCCGTCCAAGGCCACGGGGGTGATGTAATACGAATACGCCGCCACAAAATCGTAATCGTCGGCGCCCGCGGAAACCGAGTTTCTGAGGGCGTTGAGAAAAGTCGCCTGCTCGTCCCAGCCGCCGGGTATCTCTATTGAGACGATATTGATGCCCAGCCGCCCCTCCACGCTCCTGTTTCTTTTGTATATGGCGTCCTCCACCACGTCGCCGCTGTCGACCTCCGCTTCCATTTCCCGCATATACCCGGTGGTATAGCTGACAGCCGAGGACCGGTTGAGTATGCGTATGTCCGCCCCGCCGAAATCCAGATTGTCAGGCAGGCTGTCTTTGGCGTTTTGGCGGGAATCCGCGGCTTCCGGCGTGTTCTCCGGGGACGCCTTCCCGTCGTCTTTGTTTTCGTTTGCGTTTTGGTTTTTCGGCGCGGCGCCGGAACACGCCGACAGCAATAAAATGCACAAGGCCAAAAACAGGGCCGCCGCTCTTTTGTGATTTGCCATATTTGTTCCCCCGAATCGATAAAATTTTTTGCAGTTTGAAAAATTACCGTCATTATACCTTATGCAATCGGATTTGTCAAGTATTTTACATTTCGGGGAAAAAAATTTACAAAAAGTTGATGGGGAAAACAAAAAAAAGTGATAAAATCGCGTATAAAGATTCAAAAAAACGACAAGGGGTTATATTATGCCGAAACTTTCAAACAAAAAAAGAGCGCTTCTGTTTTTATTCTCTTTCGCGCTGGCCGCGGGCATGATTTTTTCTGCGGGGTGCGGCGGCGAAACTCCCGTAAGCGGCGCCGGGGACAAAACCGGCGATTTGCCCGTTGTACAGGCCACCGAAGATAAGCCTTCGCATTATGCGGCGGGATATCTCCCGGAAGTCAGCTATGGGGGCTATGAGTTTCGCATAATGACCCCGAAAAACGGTTCGTTTGATCATTTGATCAGCTTGGAAGCGGATGTGGAGGAGGAAACCGGCGAAACTCTGCCCGACGCCATATACAAAAGAAACCGCCTCGTCGAGGAGCGGTACGGCATAGTGTTCAAGGGGATGGTGGTGGCGAGCTACGACGCCTGTTTTGACCAGTTCAAAAAAGCGGTGCGCTCCGCCTCCGACGATTTCGATTTGTGCATGCTGCTTCCCCGCTACGCCTGGTCCCAGGCCGTCGAGGGGGGAGCGGTCATGACGGCCGACCTGCCTCATTTGGATATTTCCCAGCCCTGGTACGTCAAGTCCGTAAACAGCGAGATGACCATCGACGGAAAAATGTTTTTCGCGTACAGCGACGAGTGCCTCAACCTGCTCGAAAATACTTCCTGCGTGCTGTTCA
>WQXD01000006.1 GCA_009785015.1 Oscillospiraceae bacterium
ATGGGATACAAAACAAGAGAAGAGCTCACAGCCGGGCTTACGGCTTTTGCGGACTATTTCAAATATGCGGTTCCAAAATCTTTCCCGGTGCATAAGGACTATCAAATCGAAGGCCTGAGTGAATCCGATTTTTGCAGGTGTTATGAAATATACCGCCGGAAGATGCTCGCCATTCAGCTTGAAATGGCGGAAAAACCGGAGGATTTCGGGTTGATTGCGGAAAACAAAAAAGGCGCGGCGAAACCGGTTCACAGCATGGCGAACGCTTATGTGTGGCTGTTTCTCGCGCTCGGGCAATCCGGCGAAATAAAAAATGACGTTCTTTTTGTCGACGGCGGCAAATTTACGGGGTTTTGTCAGGGGGACAAAGTGGGCAAAAACGAATCCACGCCGAAAAACACCGACAGCCTGCTTTTGAAACTCCGCGATTTCGGATTTGCGATAAATGGGCCTATATCCGGTGATTTTCAGCTTTCGTCGGATACAGCCGGCCTTTGTTCGGTCATAAAAGCGTCGGTTCTGACAAAATACGCCGGGATGAGCATGACAAGCGACTACCCCGCCTTCAATTACAGGATGTATAAATTTGCCCCCGATGAAAGTTTGCCCTTTGAGGAAACCATTTCGTACTCTTTGATGAACGAGCAGAAAAAAGAGTTTTCATCGAAACTCATATCCGAAATGAAAAAGCAGGGCTGGGAAAAATATATATTCTTTCCCCACAGCATAAACGGCGGCAGGCTCACGTTCCCGACGGTAGAATACTACTACAGCATACCCCACAACAGCCATGTTTTAATCAGGATTACAAAAGGATTTGACTTTAAGGCCTATATGGATTCCCTGCCCGAAAGGTATTACGGTTTTTGGAAAGCCTGCAAAACCTGCAGAGGATGCAAAAAAGAATGCAGCGGGAGAAGAATCGACGAAGAATTGTTCGGCAAAAAAACGGTTATCTGCCCGGGCAACGTGAAAGTAGTATATGAATGCGAAACCCGCGACATCGAATACATAGTAGACGCCGCCCTTAAGACGGCGGGTAAAAGCAAAAAGTAATTTGAACAGGAGCGTTTGTTGATTTATGGATATTTTTATGCCGATGTCAACTACTGACAGACATAACGATATGATAAGCACGTTTATCGGAGATATCCTTCCGTTAAAGAGGAAAAAAGAAATCTACGCGCTGCAAAGCGACTGTGCGTTGGTTCATTGGGGCGAAAGAAAAGAACCCGCGAATTTCGCCCTTGTCAATATATCGGAAGTAGAAGATACTTCCAGATTTACAGAATATACGATAGAATATTTAGACTATATCCAGCCGGATTTTATGCTATTCAAAGACAACCCGTATTTAAAAAACAGCAAAGGATTGCGAACGGCGGGGCAGCCCGATTTGATAGTCGAAGTATGGTCCGAAAGTAATTCCAAGGCGGAGCGCGAACTCAAATGGAGCTTGTACGCGACTTCGGATATAACCGAACATTGGTACATCGAACAGGATTCGAACGGCGTGCAATGCTATATGGGCCGCCGGCAGCTTCCAGGTCAATGCTTGCCGAAAATATTGAAAACACAGAAAGGCCTTGAGTTTGATTTGCGCTATTTGGCCATCGAAAATTGAGGGAATTTTCACAAGCTGACAGCCAGCACATACAAGTGAAACAGAAATATGACAATCCTCCATTTTTCAGACTACGGCAAAACTGCCGTCTGCTTTCATTTGCAGTTCCAGATCGCATTTTTGCCTGCGGCCCGATATGCGCCGGATGTTTTCGACGTCGCTTCGCATCACAAACTTTTTTGCCTCATCCGGGTCAAGTCCGCCCATTATTTTTCTTTCGGTCAGTCGGCTGACAAGCGTTTCAAAGCCGGCGCTTACAAATATACTGTAGTCGCAGAACTGCGCGAGGTTCTGCCAGGGCAACTCGTCGAGCAACAGCCAGTTGCCTTCAATGACCGCGATTTGCCCGTTTACGAAAGTGACGTCTTCGACGGCGTCGTGAATAGTCCTGTCATATCCCGGCCAATATATATCGCAGTGCCTCAGCGCGGCTGTTTTCTGGTACAACTTTTCAAAATCATAGGTTTCCGCGGCGCCTTTTATATCGCGCAACAATATTCGCGCGCCGTTTTTGCATATGTAGTTTTGGGCCAAGTATCCGCTATGGTAATGAAATCCGTCCATTCCCAAAGCCTGCGCGAAACTGCCGGCGCCGCAAGTCAGCGATTCGAGCAAAAGCGACAGCGTCGTCTTGCCCGCGCCGCAGGGCCCGGCTAAGTAAATTACCGCCCTGCGGCTGAGATTTCGCCGCAGTTCGTCAAATTTCTTAGCCAGCGGGATAAAAATACCGTCTATATCCCTCTTATGGTATTCGGCTTTGATATTGAAAGAATTTACGCTGAAATTATATATCGCCTTATCGTCGCTCATTTTGGTTTGACCACATTCAATTTATTTAAAATCTCAAGTTATGATATGGAAAATCATTATATCATTATTTACTGAAAAAGTCAAGGAAAAAACAAAAAAACACCGCAAGTTTTGCAGAGAGGATATTTTATGGAAAAATTAACTTCGCACGAACGCATAAAAAGGATGTTCAATCATCAGGAAGCGGACAGAATACCGATAATGGACGGGCCGTGGGGTTCGACGATTGCCAGATGGCAAAGTGAGGGAATGCCCGCCGGTATGAGTTTTTCGGATTATTTTGAAATGGATGTCATGGTTTCCGTGCTGCCGGATTCTTCCCCGCGGTATCCGCACACCGTCATAGAAGACGCCGCCGACTTTTGTATTGTCAGGGACCGCTGGGGCTGTACCATGAAATACCTGAAAAACAACGCGGACGCCGCGATGCCGCAATTTTTGGATTTCACCGCCAAAACCAAGGCGGACTGGCTGAGGATGAAAGAAGATATGGCGTTTTCGCGCGACAGGATGCCGCTTGACCGGCTCGCCCAAAATTACGCCGATTGGCGGAAGGCGGGTTTGTGGGTGCAATATCAGGTTGAGGTGGGCTTTAACGTCGTGACCGCGTATTGGACGGGAATCGACACCTTTTTGCTCGCCCTGATGGAAGAGCCCGAATGGTGCCATGACATGATCATGCACGGCGCGGATTTGAACCTGCAGATGCTTGACGCCATGTGGGATGCGGGATATGAACTCGACTGTTTGTTCTGGTGTGACGATATGGGGTATAAAGGGTCCGCGTTTTTCTCTTTGGATATGTACAGGTCTTTTTTAAAGCCCGCGCACCAAAAACTGATAGACTGGGCCCATTCCAAAAACATCCCGGCGCACCTGCACTCCTGCGGGAACGTGATGAAACTTGTGCCCGAATTGGTCGATATGGGGCTTGACGGCCTCAACCCGCTCGAAATCAAAGCGGGAATGGACCCGGTAAAGCTGAAAGGCGAATTCGGAGACAAACTGCTGCTGCACGGCGGTATCGACGCCATGCGGTGGAAGGACATAGACTATATAGAAGCGGAGGCCAGAAGGCTGATACCCGTATTGATGGAAAACGGCGGATATATCTTCGGTTCGGATCATTCCGTTCCGCATGACGTCAGCCTCGAAAATTTCGGGCGGATCGTCAATTTGGCGAAAAAATTGGGGTGTTATCAATAAAAATCGAAAGGGAAATATTGGGACTGAGGAATTACCTCATTTTGAGGGAATTCCTCTTTTGTGTGTGCTTGTGCATTTGCCGTGAATTTTTTCGCATATTTGTGAAAATCCGACTTGACAAAATCGCTTTGGTACTGTATTATTTATATTAGGTTGCATTGAAAATAAGGGTAAAGGTAGGTAGATAAATTTATGAAAAAAATCAAAAAAAATATTGCCGGAATACCGGCGTTATGCATTTTATTGATTCTGTGCGCGATTATTTTCGGGGCATGCGGCGCAGATTCGGGAAAACCGGTGGCTGCCCCGGATGCGGCTTCGCCTGATCAAGGAGCCGCAGGCGGCGATATACCCGAGGAAACGGAGGCCATGGGACTTCCGCCCGGTCTGCCCTTATCGGATATGAACGGCAAGGAGATAACTCTGGGTCTGACAAACTGGGCGAACTATTTTCCGCTGTCCATTCAGGATATAGATGTGGAAGAACTGACCGGCGAAGCGATCAACGACGCCGCCTTCAACAGAAATATATTCATGGAGCAGACGTTCAACTGCAAGATAAACACCATTGTATACCCCGGCAACGGCGAAGCTTTGACCGGCCTGAGGAAGCAGGTGAAGGCGGGGGATGAAACCCTTGACTTGGTTTTTTTCAGGGCGATCGGCATGATGCCGCCCCTGACCGAGAAACTGCTGCACGATTTCGGCGATATCCCCCATGTGAACACGGATAATCCGTGGTGGAACAAAAGCTCCATAGAGGCTATGTCGATCGGCGGGAAAGTGTACTCCCTCTTAGGCGATTACAGCAAAACCGTGTGGAGCTGCGTCTGGCTCACGTATTTCAACAAAGATCTGGTTTCGGATTTCGCCCTGGAAGACCCGTACCAGCTTGTGCGGGACGGAAAATGGACTTTGAATAAAATGTATGAGATGGGCAAACAGGTCTCCTCGGATTTGAACGGGGACGGAAAGATGGGGACTGTAAACGACAGGGTCGGCTTTATGCACATCAACAACACCGCCACGGCTCTGTTCAACGGATTCGGCGAAAAGCTTGTCGATATAGACGCCGACGGACTGCCGTATATTTCCCTCGGAAAGGAGAGCGCGATAGACAAAGCGATGCACATAGCGGAAATTCTCAGCGACCATGACGTTTTCCTGAATGCGCATATGAGAACCAACGACGCATATATATACGAGGCGGGTATGTTTGTCTGGGGGCAGTCGCTCTTCTCTCTGGGCGGCGTGTATTACGCTCCCGAAATGAGGGCGATGGAGCAGATGTTCGGGCTGCTGCCGTACCCGAAATACGACGAAAGCCAAACCGAATGGTTCAATCCGATTCACGCCGCGGCGATACCGCTGATAACGGTTCCGATAACAAACAACGACTTTGAAAATATGGGCCTGTTCATCGACGCGTTCACGTATCAGGGGCATATAAACATCCGCCCTCAGTTTTATGACATCATGCTCCAAAGGAAAGTGGCGCGCGACAGCGAATCCGAAGAAATGCTCGACTTTATATTCAACAACATATTCATGGATATCGGGGAAGCGTATGATTTCGGCGGCATATACGGAAATTTCAATTCCATGGTATGTTCGAATAAGGCGGCCATCGCGGCGTGGTTGGAGAAAAACGCCCCGAAAATAGAAAAAGAAATCGATAAATTTGTAGACGCGATGACGGGAAACGAATGAGGCTGAATCAATTATGAACAAAAAAGAAAATTTGGAATTTGTGGCGACGTGCCTTTTCGGTTTGGAAGGGTTCGCAGCCGAGGAAATTGAAGCCTTAGGGTATAGAAAAAACGTTGTGACAGACGGAAGGGTGAGCTTTTTCGGCGATATATCGGCCGTCGCGCGCTGCAATATATGGCTGCGCTATGCGGAGCGGCTGTATATAAAGCTCGGGGAATTTGACGCTTTGTCTTTCGACGATTTGTTCGAGGGCACGAAAAATCTCCCCTGGGAAGCGTGGATAGGCAAAAACGATATGTTCCCCGTGAAGGGGCATTCGATAAAGTCGAAGCTCGCCAGCATACCCGACTGCCAGAAGATCGTCAAAAAAGCGGCGGCAACCCGCCTTTTGTCAAAACACGGCGTGACCGTATTGGATGAAACACGGACAAAATATCAGATCGCCTTTTTCATATTGAACGACCGCGCGACGCTCATGATCGACGCCTCGGGCGACCCGCTGCACAAACGAGGGTACAGGTTCCAGTCCGCCGAAGCGCCCCTGCGGGAGACGCTCGCGGCGGCGATGGTGAAGATAAGCCGCCCGCGCGGAGAAGTGCTGCTGTGGGACCCCTTTTGCGGCTCGGGCACGATTCCCATAGAAGCCGCGCTGCTCATGACAAACACCGCCCCGGGGCAGAACCGGAGCTTTGCCTCCGAGCAGTTTGGCGGGGTTCCCGCCGCCGTATGGAAAGAAGCCAGAGACGAGGCTAAGTCGCTTCAGAATTTGTCGGTGAAATTTGAAAGCTACGCGTCGGATATCGACGGGGACTGCGTCAAAATAGCGAAAAGCAACACGGACAGGGCCGGGATGGGAAAATATGTAAAAACCTTCGCACAGGACGCCCTGACGATAGAAACAAAGGGCAGGCGGGGGACAATCGTGACCAATCCTCCGTACGGCGAGCGCATGTCCACAAAAAAGCAAACGGAAAAATTATACCGCGAAATGGGCAGGCACTTTGAAACTTTGGACCGGTGGCAGATATATATTTTATCGTCCCATGAAAATTTTCCGCTGTTTTACAAAAAGCGGCCCGATAAAATCCGCAAGCTGTACAACGGAATGATAAAATGCGGCTATTTCCAATATTACAAATCACCAAAGTGAAATTGAGAAAGGATTTTATTTATGCAGAAAAAACTGATTTCGATCATTTTACTGGCTGTCTTTATTCTTGCCTGCGTCATGGGGGCTTCATGCGGCGGCGACAAAAAAGAAAACGACGCAAAAAATGACGCAATCGACAAGCCTTCCGACGAAAACGGCGGCGGGGAAAAAAAGGCGGACGATGCCCCAAGCGAGCGCGACCGGATTATAGCAAGTTACGAATTGCCCGAGGAAAATTTCGGCGGATATGAATTCACGCTGATGATGAAAGGGGAAAGGCCGGATGGCAGCGATTATTGGGACGCCAAAGAAATCAACGCCGATGAGGAAAACGGCGAGACATTAAACGACGCCGTCTACAAAAGAAACAGGGAAATCGAGGCAAAATACAATATAACAATCAAGGGGCTTTGGGTGCCGCAGGGGAGCATGGTGTCAAATCTGCAAAAAGCGGTCAAAGCGGGCGACAGCGTCTACGACGCGGTTTTGCTTTCGTTTAATCTGGCCTCGCAGTCGACCAGAAGCGGCTATCTGCACAACCTGAAGGAGGCGCCTTACGTCGATTTGAGCCGGCCGTGGTGGGACCAAAGCATAATGGCGGAGACGTCGGTCAAAAACAAAACGTATTATGCGGCGAGCGACGCCAATATCATGGACAAGGAAGGCACCTGGACATTGATGTTCAACAAAAAGATGATAGCCGATTTCGGGCTTGAAAACCCCTATACTTTAGTGCAGGAGAACAAGTGGACTTTCGATAAGTTTATCGAAATGACAAAAGATATATCGGCCGATTTGGACGGCGACGGCGAGTTTGGCAAGTACGACCGCTACGGCTTCGCGACGACTACGGATTCCACCCAGGGGCTGCTGTTCGCCAGCGGGCTGAGGATTATCAGAAAAGACGCCGATGACATTCCGTATTTCGCGTTGAACGGCGACGACGTGATGCCGAAACTCGAAAAAATCGCCTATATAATGAGAGGCGACAATATCGCCCAGATGATGCAGGACTATACCGGAACGGACACGCACTTAATCACGCAGGCGTCCTTTGAGGAAAACAGGGCGCTCTTCTATGCCGAAGTCATGCAGTGCGTCATACGGCTGCGCCAGATGGACACGGATTTCGGTATAATACCGCTGCCCAAATGGGATCAAAATCAGCCCGCCTATCACACGAACATACACCAGTGGGCCTGCAACAGCATGGCAATTCCGAGCAATGTCGAGAATTTGGAGCGCTCGGGGCTTATTCTCGAAGCTATAGCGCACGGCGGCGCCAAATATATAAGGCCCGCGTATTACGACGTGATGCTCAAGACAAAATTTTCAAGGGACGAAGAATCGTCCGCAATGCTCGATATCATATTTGCGAGCCGTTCGGCGGACATAGGGTATATCGACAACGTCGGCTCTATTGTGAGCGATTTGCAGAACACGATACAAAAAAGAGAAAACGCGTTTGTCTCGACTTTCGAAAAGAGAGCCGGCGCGATAGAAAAGGACCTTTCCAAGATCATCGAGGCGTATGAGAATTTGAGCTGACGGGGCGCAGTATTTCGAATTCATTTTTGCGGAATCTGATCAGCCCTTCATTTCGCAGCTTGCCGAGTTCGTTTGACATCGCGCTCCGCTCGACGCAGAGATACTGCGCCAGTTGTTCCCGGTTGTAGGGGATGGTGAATTTTTTCGCCGTCCCTTTTTGCGTTTCCAAAAAAGTGAGCAGCTTTTCCCTTGTTGTCCGTTTTGAGAGAATATCGAGTTTTTGGGTCAGCATCAAGTTTTTGCGGGCGATGATTTTCAGCATGTTTTCTATGAGTTTCGCGTGGAAAACGCAGGCGGAGCTGCAGGATGTGATTATTTTTTTGTAGTCGATTAAAAGTATCTCCGCGTTTTCCGCGGCGACGATCGTGACGGGGCTCTGCGTTATTTCCGCGCAGGCGAACGTTTCCCCAAAAAATTCGGAAACCCCGAGTTCGGTTAAGATGGTGGTATTTCCGTCTATATCTTCTTTTATCACCTGCACGCTGCCCTCCAAAACCAAACCCACAAAATTCACGGCGCTGCCGGAAAACAATATCACGTCTTCTTTTTTATACACATGCACTTTGGCGGAAAGGCAGTTTAAAACATGTTCAAAATCGTTTTGGCCGATGCCGCTCCACAACGGGTTGTTTTTTATTTTTTCGTAAATTTTTTTCACAATATTTGTCCTTTCGTTGTTTTTACAACCGAATTATTGTTTTTATTATACTATAATTAAAATAAAAAAGCAAGAGGAGGCAAAAAACATGATCAGAAAAATAATAAAAATCGATGAAGACAAATGCGACGGCTGCGGGCTATGCGAGGCGGCCTGTCACGAGGGGGCCATCGGGATTTTTGACGGGAAGGCGAAATTGGTGCGCGACGATTACTGCGACGGACTCGGCGATTGTCTGCCCGCGTGCCCGACCGGGGCCATCGCCTTCGAAGAGCGCGAAGCGGCCGGATACGACGAAGCGGCCGCGGCTGCCGGAATGGAAAACAAAAAGCCGGAAACTTTGGCTTGCGGGTGCCCCGGCACGCATTCAAAACCGCTCGAACGCGACACTTGCCCCGAAGACAACAAAAAACAGGCGCCGCCCTTACAAACCCATCTCAACCAATGGCCGGTGCAGATAAAACTCGTGCCGCAAAACGCGCCGTATTTCAAAAGGGCGAACCTGCTCGTCGCCGCCGACTGCGCCGCTTATGCCTACGGAAATTTCCACGCCGAATTCATGAAAAACAGGATAACGATAATAGGCTGCCCGAAATTGGACGAAGGCGATTACTCCGTAAAGCTCACCGCCATATTGAAAGAGAACGATATAAAGTCCGTGACAATCGCCAGAATGGAAGTGCCCTGCTGCGGCGGCATTGAAAACGCGGCCAAAACCGCTCTTCAAAACTGCGGCAAAATGATACCATGGCAGGTGGTGACTTTCACCACGGACGGGGATATAATGGAGATTTAACAATGAAAAACGGTTGCCCGGGCGCGGCGGCTCTTAAAGGCGCGCAAAAATTGAAAATAAAAATCTGCCCTGAATGCGGCGGGGAAATCGAAATTTTTTCGAAGGACGTCTGCGGGGAGTGCAAATGCGGCTTTGTCGCCTACAACGATTCACAGAACTGCATTCAGTGGTGCGCCTATGCGAAAGAATGCGTCGGCGACGAAATCTACGAAAAATTTACCAAAAAAAATGAGCCGGAAAACGGCGAAAAGGAGAAATAATTATGTTTTGTTTCCAATGCGAACAGACCGCGAAAGGAAGCGGCTGCACGGCAGGGGGCGTTTGCGGCAAAAAAGCGGAAACCGCCGAGCTGCAGGACGCGCTCACAGGGGAACTCATAGGACTTGCGCGGGCTGCAAACGGCAGAACGCCCGGCAAAAGCGCCTACAGGGCTTTGACAGAAGGATTGTTTGCCACTGTGACCAATGTGAGCTTTGACTCCGAGGCGCTCAGGCGCCAAATCGAAACCGTCAAAGAAGAAAAAGCAAAACTCATACCGCAATGCGGCGGCTGCGATTCCGCCTGTTCGAAAAACGACAGCTATGATATGGCGCGGTTATGGGAAGATGACGAGGATATACGCTCCCTGAAATCGCTTTTGCTGTTCGGGATGCGCGGGATGGCGGCCTATGCCCATCACGCTTGCATACTCGGCAGAACCGACGCGTCGGTCGACGATTTTTTCTATAAAGGACTGCAAGCGGTCGGCGAACAAAAAACCGCCGGCGAACTGCTCGCGCTTGTCATGGAGCTCGGAAGCGTGAATTTGAAATGCATGGAGCTGCTCGACGGCGCCAATACGGGCGCATACGGGAATCCCGCGCCCGCGTCCGTGAGCCTAAATATCGAGCCCGGCCCCTTTATCGTCATTTCCGGCCACGATTTGCGCGATCTCCAGCTTCTTCTCGAGCAAACGCAAAACAAAGGCGTCAATATTTACACGCACGGCGAAATGCTGCCGGCCCACGGCTACCCGGAACTGAAAAAATATCCGCACCTCAAAGGCAATTTCGGCACTGCGTGGCAGAACCAGCAAACCGAATTTGAAAACATCCCGGCCCCCGTTTTGTTTACGACGAACTGCATAATGCCGCCAAAACCGTCATATGCCGACCGGGTATTCACCGCTTCGGTGGTCTCATATCCCAAAATGGCTCATATCGGCGAAGAAAAAGATTTCACGCCGCTGATAGAAAAGGCGAGGGAACTCGGCGGCTACGGCGAGATGCGCAAAATGACCGGAATCAACGGCGGCAATACGCTGACTACGGGTTTTGCCAGAGACGCGGTGCTGTCCGCGGCTGATACAGTCGTCGAAGCGGTAAAAACCGGGGCGATAAAACACTTCTTTCTTGTGGGCGGCTGCGACGGGATGAAACCTGGCAGAAACTATTACACGGAGTTTGTGAAACAATCGCCGAAAGACACCGTGATACTCACCCTCGCCTGCGGAAAATACCGTTTTAACGATCTCGATATCGGCGAGGCGGCCGGGCTGCCCCGCATTATGGACATGGGACAATGCAACGACGCATACAGCGCGATCAAAGTCGCCTCGGCTTTAGCGGAAGCTTTCAAGTGTTCGGTCAATGAACTGCCTTTGACGCTGGTGCTCTCGTGGTACGAGCAAAAGGCCGTGTGTATTTTACTGACCCTGCTCTCGCTCGGCATCAAAAACATCTACATCGGGCCGAGCCTGCCCGCCTTTATATCCCCCGCCGTTTTAAATATACTCGTGGAAAAATTCAACCTCACGCCGATTTCCACCCCCGAAGCCGATCTCAAAAAAATACTGGGATAACTATATCACAAAACTTTTTTCATTTCTCTTATATATTCATACAGCGCCTGTTTCGCGTTTTCGCCGTACTGCCCGATGATACTCACAATCGCACTCCCGACGATCACGCCGTCGGCGGCCTCGGAATAATGTTTTGCCTGCTCGGGCGTCGAAATGCCGAACCCGACGGCGATTGGAACATCTGTATGCTTTCTTATTTCGCCTGCAACCGCAGTGATATCCGCCGCGATTTCACTGCGGATCCCCGTGACGCCCATAGATGAAACGAGATAGATAAACCCTTCGGCACTTTCGGCGATTTTGGCTATACGCTTTTGTGAAGTGGGAGCTATGAGCGTGACTATCTCGATTCCATGCTTTACGGATATTGTTTTCGCTTCCCCGCATTCCTCAAAGGGCAAATCGGGTATTATCGCGCCGCATATCCCGATTTTCGCGCATTCGGCGAAAAACCGGTCATATCCGTACACAAACACGGGATTCAGGTAGGTCATAAAAACCATCGGGACCCGCATTTTATCCTTTATCGACGCGACCATGTCAAAAACGCCGTCAAGCCTTGCTCCCGCCGCAAGGGCGCGCACGCTTGCCGATTGTATCGCTTCGCCCTCGGCTATCGGGTCGGAGAACGGAATGCCGATTTCAATCATGTCGGCTCCGGCTTTTTGCGCGGCGAGTATATAATTTGCCGAAGCTGCGAGATTCGGGTCGCCCGCCATGAGATAGGCGATAAACGCCTTTTTATTTAAAAACGCCTGTTTGATTTTATTCATATATATCTTCCCCCCTGTATCTGGCGATAGCCGCCGCGTCTTTATCACCGCGCCCCGAAAGGCAGATGACGATAATCTTACTGCTGCCCATTTCTTTTGCCAATGTCGCCGCGCGCGCTGCGGCATGGGCGGATTCGATTGCCGGGATAATTCCTTCCGTACGCGACAGCCGCTCAAAAGCGTCCACGGCTTCATCGTCGGTCACCGGCACATATTCGGCGCGGCCGGATTGATACAGCCACGCGTGTTCCGGTCCGACGCCGGGGTAGTCGAGCCCCGCGGATATCGAATAAACCGGCGCGATCTGCCCGAACTCATCCTGACAGAAGATCGATTTCATTCCGTGGAAAACGCCGGTTGAGCCGCAGGTTATCGTTGCGGCGTGCAAATTTGTGCCAAGGCCTCTGCCCGCCGCCTCGCAGCCCACCAAACGCACTCCGGCGTCGGGTATGAAATCATAAAACGCGCCGATGGCGTTCGACCCGCCGCCCACGCAAGCGACGACCGCGTCGGGCAGGCGGTTTTCGGCTTTGAGGATCTGCGCTTTTATCTCCCTGCCGATCACGCTCTGAAAATTTCTGACCATTGCGGGAAAAGGGTGGGGGCCCATGACCGAGCCGAGCACGTAATGCGTGTCCGACACTCTTTTGCTCCACTCCCGCATGGTTTCGTTTACCGCGTCTTTGAGCGTCATGGTGCCGGAAGTGACGGGGTGGACCCTCGCCCCCAGCAGCCGCATCCGGTAAACATTGAGCGCCTGACGCATGGTGTCTTCTTTTCCCATGAAGACCTCGCATTCCAGCCCCAGCAAAGCGGCGGCGGTAGCCGCGGCGACGCCGTGCTGGCCCGCGCCCGTTTCGGCGATTATGCGGGTTTTGCCCATTTTTTTCGCGAGCAGGACTTGCCCGAGAACATTGTTTATTTTGTGCGAACCGGTGTGGTTCAAATCCTCCCGTTTCAGATAGATTTTTGCCCCGCCGATCTGCTTTGTCAGATTTTCGGCGTGATACAGAAGCGAAGGCCGCCCGGCGTATTCGGACAAAAGCCTGTTTAACTCGGCCCTGAAAGCTGTATCATCCATGTAAAAATTATACGCTTCTTCCAGTTCGTGCAATGCGTTCATCAGCGTTTCGGGTATATACTGTCCGCCGAACCCGCCGAATCTTCCGTTGTTATTGTCGATCACTTTTTTGTTCCCTCCCAATTTTTTCAAATAACAGTTTGACTTTTTTTTCATCTTTGACGCCCGGGGCTTTTTCCACACCGGTCATCAAATCGATGATTTGCGCCTTTGTCTTTTGTATGATATCCGCCGCGTTTTCGGGGTTTATCCCTCCGGCAATAATAACCGGGCAGTTTACGGCGTTTTTTAGCGTTACAAACATATCGGTATCCGCAATTCCGCCGGCGGCGGCGTTTTCGGGAGTGCGCGGGTCAAAGAGCAGGGCGTAAACGCCGGCTTTGCAGAAATCTGCCGCCGCTTTTTTTAAATCGGGCGTATTTGGAAAAACAGCTTTGATGATCTTTACTCCGATTTTTTTTAATTTTTCGGCCAAAAACGCGGTATCTCCGAGAGATTCGCCGCCGTGCAGCTGGATATAACCGGGCTTTATTTCCGTGGCCAATTTGATTATTTTATCCCTCGGCCCCCCCGCTACCACGCAGGTTTCTGCCGGACATAAAACATTTGCCGCGAGTTTCTTCGCTTCCTGCATAGCCAGATTCCACGGGAGACGCGGGTAACCGACCACAAACCCGATTATATCGGCCCCGTGACAAATGCACGTCTTTACGTCTTCTTCGTTTGTGAGCCCGCATATTTTCACTTTTACCGTTTTGCTCAAAATTTATTTCCCTTCTTTGATTTTGACGCGCAGCGATTTATACATTTCGCCCATATCCCGCGCTTTCCATAACGCGGTTCCGACAAGAAGCGCATTCGCGCCGGCAGACGCCGCTTCTTTCGCGCCGCCGGGCGACAAAATACCGCTTTCGCTGATCAGCAGCGCGCCGTCGTGCACACCCGGGGCGAGCGAGGCCGTATGCGAGGGGCCTCCGCTGTCGCGTTCGAGAGTTATGATATTGCGGTTGTTTATGCCCGTCAGCCGCGCCCCCAATTTTTTTGCAAGTTCCATTTCTTTTGCCGTGCAGACTTCCACAAAAGGCTCCAAACCCGTTTTCAGCGCCGTTTCATAGAGCATGCATAAGTTTTTTTCGTCCGTCACGGCGCAAATCAACAAGACGGCCGCCGCCCCCAAATCCTTTGTTTCGGAAATCTGATCCGCATTTGTTATGAAGTCCTTACGCAAAACCGGAGCGTTTGTGCCCTTTGCAATATCAATTAACAGCTGACCGCCGCCGCCGAAGCGGCTTTTTTCGGTGACGACCGAGAGCGCCGGGGCTCCGCAGAAATCAACGAGATATCGCGCCGTTTTTACGGGGTCGCGTCCCCGCAGCAAATCGCCCTCTTTCGGCGACTTGCACTTTATATCGGGTATGACCGCGACAAATCCGGATTTGTTTTCCGACATGACGGCCTCTGCGAACCGGCTAACCGGGGGATTCACGAGACCCTCCCGAAATCATTGGACATTTCTCTCAGTTCCCGCAGTTTGCCGGAAGCCTTGCCGCTGTCGATCAGTTCTCCGGCATAGGCGATGCCGGATTTGAAATTTCCGGCTTTGCCGCCGACGATGAGCGCGCCTGCGGCGTTTAATACAATTGCGTCGCGTTTCGCCCCTTTTATTTTTCCCGAAAAGACGCCGTTTATCGTTTCGGCGTTTTCGGTGGGCGTTCCGGTTTTTATATCTGCAAGAGTGCATCTGTCAAGCCCGAAATCCTCCGGCGCTATTTCCGCCGTATTCACTTCGCCGTTTTTCAAGTGGTTGATCCGCGTTTTCCCGAGCAGCGAAATTTCATCGAGGCCGTCGAGCCCGTGGACGAACATGGCGTTCGTGTATCCCAATTCTTTTGCCACATACGTGACAATATCGAGCAAATCCGGCTTGTACACCCCGAGAAGGTGCTTTGGCGCAAATGCGGGATTTATCAGCGGCCCGATAATCGAATAAAATATGGTTTTTATGCCCAGGTCCTGTTCCGGCGGCAGCACTTTGCCCATGACCGGATGAAACAGCGGCGCGTAGAGAAAAGCTATGCCGATTTGCTCAATCATTTTTTCAGCTTCGCGCGGCTGTAAACTTATATTCACACCCAAGGCTTCGAGCACGTCGGCGCTGCCCGAAAGGCTGGCAATGGAACGGCTGCCGTGTTTCGCGACGGGAATACCCGCCGCCGCGGCGACTATCGCGGTCGCCGTTGAAATATTGAAAGTGGAAAGCCCGCCGCCCGTGCCGCAGGTATCCATCAATTCAACTGAGACATTCGGTCTCAAGGGCACGCAGTTGTCGCGCATGGCCTTTGCTATATACGCGGTTTCTTTGAGTGAGGCGCCTTTCATAAGCAGGGCCACCTGAAAGCCCGCGATTTGGACGTCGCTGACATAGTCATTTTTTATCGCGGAGATCAATTCCGATATTTCAGCTTCGGATAGCTCCTGTTTTGCCGTGATTTTCCCCATGATTTCTTTGTACATGTTTTTTTCTCCTTTTTGTAAAATTAAAATAAAAAATTAAACATACCGCGAAAACAAAAAAAGGCCCTTGACAAAGTCGTAAAACTTTATCAAGGACGAATAAAAATTCGCGGTGCCACCTTGATTTACGGGCAAAAAGCCCGTACTCTCTGCAGGATACCAACATATCCCTCGCAACTAAACGTATGCGTCACGTCATGGAATACTCGGCAAAAAACCCGCCTTTGACCATGCCCTCGGCAGTCCATTTAACAGCCTGCATTTCCGCCCGGCTCTCAGCTCCCCGGACTCTCTGTAGTGCGCATACACTGTTTTTATCTCTGCCTCTTCGGTTTGAAAATATGAAATTTTAGATGTTGGATATTGTATCACCTTGGCAGGCAAGATGTCAAGCGGTATTTTGTTAACAATTTGTGAATTTTAATCCTTAAAATTTGACAAAATCCATGCATTGGCTGTCGGCGTCAAGTTTCGCGCGTGCCCCAATGGGCAAAACCGCGTGCCGCGTCCCATGCCCGAAATCATCGGTGTATACCACGGGGATATCATGTTCGGCCCCGAAACGCTCAAGGCAGCAAAGCAGATCCTTTGGAACGCCGGCGCAGTAATGTCCGAATATCAGGCCTGTCACATTTCGCATAAATTCGCTTTGGCCGATAAAGGCGAGATATGTGCCGACTGCCCCGACCTCGCTGAATTTTTCGTGATCTTCTAAAAACAGCAAATACTTTGTATCGCGGTCGTACTTGAAATATTTGTTGGCGAGCATGAGCCCGAAAAGCGAGCTGTAGCCGCCGATCAACGTCCCTTCGCAGAGCCCGCCGCACAGAGTTTTCCAGGTGCTGTCGCTGACAAATCGTTTTGCTTCATATCCCTCGATAAAATGGGAGCAAAACTGCGTGAAGTCGTAATGGCGCAAATCGACGAACTGTCCGGCTCCCCAGCCGTAATATGTGATCAGCCCCGTCTGCGAATAAACGGCGTTCAATATGGACGTGGCGTCGCTGTAGCTGGAAAACAGTTTCGGGTTGCGGCGTATGCTGCCGTAATCGATCAGCGGCAGAATTTCGGCCGCGCCGTCGCCGCCGGAAAACAATATCATATGCACCGAGTCATCCGCCGCCAAAGCGTTGAGGTCCGCGGCGCGCTCTTTCGCGCTCGCGGCGTAACCATAGGTATCTTTATAGAAATTGTCGCCGAATTTTATTTTGAACCCGAGCCGCCGCGCCGCTTCGGCGATTGCATTGTAGCGCTCCGTATCCGCCACATGGCTGGGGCAGAATATCCCGATTGTGCCCCCCGGCGGCATTCTTTTTGCCTGCATTTGTTTTTTTCTCCTTAATTTTAATTATGAATTTGCCGTCCTGTCGGGATTTTTAAACGGCATGAATTTCGAAGCCAAAAAAAGCGTCAGATTCAAGCCCGCGCATATCAGCATGAGATTTGTAAAACCGAACCGTTCAATCAAAAATCCGCCCAGTACGCCGGCCAAACCCCTGGGTATGTAGTAGCTCACGGCGTACAGCAGGGTCTGCCCGAAAGCCATCATTTCTTTTGCCAGGGTCAGATTCAAATAATATATCGCCGCATACATCATGATCGTGCCGAATGAACCCGTTATCAGGCTTACGAGCAGTACCCCCGCGCCGTATGGCAGCAAGGCAAAGCCCAGGCATCTGACAAATTGCATGAAAACGCAGAATATGACTATTTTTTTTATGGTGAAACGCCTGAAAAAATAATCGAATTTCACAAAAAAAACCAATTCGCCCGTAATCGTCAGAAACACGGTCAGCCCCCAGATCCACGGCGGCAGATTCAACGTTTTTTCCAAATAATTCTGCGTGAAGTTATAATAGCTGCCAAAAGCGAACTGCATCGCGAAGATGAAGATAAACAGGGTCACGCAGGTTTTGTCTTTGAAAAAGGTTTTATACGATATATCCTTTTTGCCGCGCGCGTGCCCCTTGACCGGCGGCAGCTTTTTTACCGAAACCGCGGCGAACAAAGCCATAACCGCGAAAACGGGGAATATTATTTTGACATCTATATAATCGCCGAAAATACTGAGGGCAAGGGTGAGAAACAGCGCAATCAGCCCGAAACACAAAGAGCCGAAAAATCTTACGGGCCCGTATCTTATTCCCGCGGACACGGCGTATTCGAGCAGAACCGCATCCAGCAGACCGCCGAACGGCGAAAGGAAAAACATGAACAGCCCGAAAACAAATATGAGGTAAATGAGCGAACTGCTCAGCCGGGCCGTGTAAAACACGACGGCGGCGGCGGATATGATAAATATGAGAACGTTGTTTTTGTATTTCGCCCTGTCGCTCGCAATCCCGAACAAAACCATCGAAACAATTCCGACAATCGGCCCCACGGACAAAATGATCCCTATTTCGCCGTCGCTTTTTCCCGCTATATCCTTGAGATATTTGGGCACGAAGGAATAATAGACCGCAAGAAGGCTGTAAACCAAGGCGTTTGCCGTAAAGAAAGGCAGCAGAAAACGAAACGCCGGAATCTGTTTCGGATTTTCGGAAACATTTTTCATAAATATAATATACTCAATCTATATTTTAAGTAAAATTTGAATGTGTTGTAAAATAAATCATTTTCCGTACATGGCATCGATGTTTTCAACCGGAACGTCGCCGATCATGTCCTGGTCGGGACCTATGATGATTCCGGAGGGGCCGAGCGTTTTTATTATGTTTGCCACTTGTGCGCGCACTTCCCCGGGCGTCCCGAACGGCAGCGTCGTCTGCGTCGAAACGGCTCCGTGAAAGCATATTTTTCCCTTGTAGCCCTCAGCCAAAATTTCCGGCGACATTTTATACGCGTCCGCCTGAACCGGATCCAAAATATCCACTCCTATATCGACAAGATGGGGGATAATGTCAAATACCGCTCCGCATGTGTGGAACATGGCCGTTTTGACGTATTTTTTCGCGCCTGCCACTATTCGGCGCATGTTCTCCTTGAAAAACTCTTCGTAATGTTTTTCGGAGATGAACATCGAGCCCTGCGTGCCGAAATCCGAGCCGAAATAATATATGTCGATATATTTCCCGCAGGCGCTCAAATACGCTTCATTCCACGATATATACATGTCCGTCACCCTCGTGATAAGCGCTTTTACGAGCTCCGGCTCGTCATACAGCGAGCACAAAAAGCGTTCCTCGCCCAAAAGGGAGCGCGACTGCGTGAACAGCGAAGCCCATACCCCGCCGACCACCGCGCGCCCCGATCCGGCGGCGTTTTCCGCGTGCTTTGCGCTCTGCCCGGTATTTACTATACGAAAGTCCGGGAAACCAAACGACGCTATATAATCTATATCGTCAATGTCTTCAAAGGCGGGCTTTATGATCGCGTCCGTGACATATGAGCCGTTTGTGGCCCTCTGATGCAAATTTCCGAACATATCGTAATAACAGTCTTTTATATCGCAGCCCTTTGTCTCGACGCTGTCATATATGACCGGCACGTGCGTGGTGTCTATATTGTAATAATCATAGAGCTCCGTCATATCCCCGAAACCTTTTTTTTTCATGACTGCCTCCGCGACATTCGGGTTCGCGCGGAAGAGACGCGGCGGACGGTCGATGTCCTCATTCATGTGGGCCGCCCTCAAAACCCTCTCGCGCGATGACAGAAGTTCTGCGTTTTTCATTTTTTTACCCTCCAAAATAATTATATGTCCGCCGATTCCGCGTACCTGTGGCTGTTTTCCGCGATAAATTTTTTGCGCCCCTGCAAATCGTCGCCCAGCAGCGTGTCGAACATAATTTCCGTCATATGCTCCTCATCCCGGTTCACGCAGATCAGCCTGCGGGTTTCGGGGGCCATCGTGGTAAAACTCATCATGTCCGGCTCGTTTTCGCCGAGGCCTTTTGAGCGCTGTATGGTGTATTTTTTGTCTTTGAGCTTTGAGACGATTTCGTTTTTTTCCTTTTCGTTGTAGGCGAACTGTATATTATCCCTGCAGGTTATCTCAAACAGCGGGGATTCGGCTATATACACTTTTTTCAGTTTTATCAAAGTGGGCAGCAGCCGGTAAAACATGGTCATGATCAGCGTTCTGATGTGATAACCGTCTTCGTCGGCGTCCGTGCAGATTATTATTTTGTTCCATTTGAGCATGTCTATATCGAAATCCGTCAGGTCCTTGTGCGATTTTGTCCTGATTTCGACGCCGCAGCCGATGACCCTGAGCAAATCCATTATTATTTCGTTTTTGAAAATCCTGTCGTATGTGGATTTGAGGCAGTTGAAAGTCTTTCCCCTTACCGGTATTATCGCCTGGAATTCCGCGTTTCTCGCCAGTTTGCACGAAGTCAGCGCCGAATCGCCCTCAACTATGTAGAGCTCGCGCAGGGAAGCGTCCCTCGAGCGGCAGTTCACGAATTTTTCGACCCTGTTTCCCATTTCCATTCCCGAGGACAGCTTCTTTTTGAGGTTGAGCCTGGCGCTTTCGGCGCTCTCCCTGGAGCGTTTGTTTATCAAAACCTGCGCTGCGATCTTTTCGGCGTCATTTGGGTTTTCGGCGAAATAGACCTCGAAGTTGTGTTTTAGAAAATCCGTCATGGCTTCCGTCACAAATACGTTGTTTATGGCTTTTTTGGTCTGGTTTGCGTAACTTGTCTGGGTCGAAAAACAATTCGTGACGCACACGAGGCAGTCCTCTATATCGGCGAAAATGATTTTGCTCTCGTTTTTGGTGTATTTGCCGCTGCTCTTCAGATACCGGTCCACGGCGAAAACAGCCGCGCTTTTCAGCGCTTTTTCGGGCGAGCCGCCGTGCTCGAGATATGAAGAATTGTGATAGTACTCTATATTTGCCAAAGTGTTGGAAAAACACAGCGAAATCTGCATTTTCACCTTGTACTCCGGCTTGTCCTCCCGGTCGCGCCCCGTCCTTTCCCCATTCCACAAAACCGGCTTTGTCAAAAAATTCTCGCCCGCGAGCTCTTCGATATAGTCCAATATGCCGTTTTTGTACAGATATTCCGTTTTGATAAATTCACCGGTTTCCCTGTTCTGAAAATTCAATATGAATTTTATGCCCGCGTTCACTATGGACTGCTTTTTCATAACGTCCGCGTAATATTCATAGGGTATCGCTATATCCGTAAAAACTTCCAGGTCGGGCTTCCAATACTGAGTCGTGCCGGTTTTGTTTGTGGCGGCCGGCTCTTTTGCAAGCTGGGTGACCGCTTCGCCTTTTTTAAACGAAATCTGATGCTTTGTTTTGTTATACACGGACGTGACCTCGAAAAATTCCGAAGAATACTGCGTGGCGCAGGCCCCGAGCCCGTTTAAGCCCAAGGAAAATTCGTATATCCCCCCTTCTTCGTTGTTGTATTTGCCCCCCGCGTACAATTCGCAGTACACGAGCTCCCAGTTGTATTTCTGCTCTTTTTCGTTCCAGTCCAAAGGAAGCCCTCTGGCAAAATCCTCCACTTTTATCGAAAGGTCGGAATAGGAAGTGACTATTATGGAGCTGCCGTAGCCCTCTTTCGCCTCGTCGACCGAATTGGTGAGGATCTCGAAAAAAGCGTGCTGGCAGCCTTCGAGCCCGTCTGATCCGAACATGACGGCGGGGCGTTTTCTCACCCTGTCCGCCCCCTTGAGCGAGGATATGGTGTCGTCGTTGTATATTTTGATTTCCGTATTTTTCGCCATCTTTTATTCTCCTCGTGACATTATCTGGTTTTATTATATCAATTTTTTTAAAAAAAGTCAACGGGATTTTCCCCTTTTTTTCACATACCAAAATTATATCACACTTAATATGACAACTATTCGTCATATTAAAGCCGAACGCTTTGTTAAATTATATAATTATATTTTTCGAATTGACAATGAGCGGCAAGAGTGGTATAATGATTGGTAAACCAAACGATTGTTGTTTAGGAGTTTTGTTTTATGATAATAAAAATCAACGAAAATAACCGCGGTATTCCGGTCACCGAAAAATTTTTTATGGACAGCGACGCCGGATTCGATTTTTCCGCGCTTGAAATCCGGAAAAAATCGGGAGATATTTTTGACGGCGGACTCGAAACGGAATTTGCGCCCGTCGTCGACAAACAAAAAAAAATAACCCTGCATTCTTCGGTTGTCATCAAATATTTTCCGGATGAAAATGTGGTAAGAAAAACGCTCAAATACAAATTTACCGGCGGAGATGTATTTGTCAAGGATATCGTGCTTGAAAAAGTCGATATTTCGGTTTACAAGATGCTCAATGACCTGAGCGATTACAACCCGGATATATACGAAAGTTTTGCCTCCGGCAGCCGGGTCGCGTATTTTGATTATTTCGCGCTCGGAATTGAATTTCCCGCGGCTTTTACGCACAGCGAGGGCGATACCCTGTTTGTGACGCAGATACCCTACGCGCTCAAAGAAGCGGACATCTGGCACGAAAGCAAAACAATGGCCTGCATTCTGTCCGATTTGCCCGGCAGGGATAATATCCGCGCGGCGTTTGAAAAATATATAAAGGCAAAAGCGGTCAAGCACAACGGCGTGCATTTCAATTACAACGGCTGGTGGACGAGCGAGATACCCATCGTCGAAGAAAAGTTCGGCGCGCTTTTGAACACCTTTCGGGACAATCTGTATACCGCCGGCGCGTATTTCGACAGTTTTACCATCGACCTGGGCTGGTCGGACGACTGCAGCATATGGCGGATAAATCCCCGTCTTTTCCCCGAAGGCTTTAAAAATATACAGGCGCTGGCCGCAGAGCAGAATTCGTCGATCGGATTGTGGTGCTCTCCGGGAGGATGCTATGAATTCGCCCTCAATAACCAATGGGCGAAAGAAAACGGGTATGACGTGAGCGCGTTATACATACCCCCGATAGATTGGACTATGAATCACCTGTGCCTCGCCTCGGATAAATACGCGGACGATATGATTGAAAACCTGTCGGATATTGTCGGAAAATACAAACTGGCGCAGGTGAAACTCGACGGCGCGGTATTGGACTGCCGCACGGACGGGCACGGGCATATTCCGGCTGTAGGCGCGGCGGAAAAATCCTGTGAAAACCTGATCCGCCTGTTTAACGCCCTCAAAGCGGCAAACCCCGATGTATGGCTCGAACCGACCTGCTTTGCATATAACGCCAGTCCGTGGTGGCTCATGTATGCCGATTCGGTTACCGGCTCTTTCGGCGACGACCAGCCTTACGGCGTATGCCCGGCTCCAATGCACAGGGAGTCGCTCACTTCCGCGCGCGATTATTATAATTTGCAGGGGGCCGTGGGCGGATTCGTGCCGATCGATTATCAGGAGGTGCTCGGCATAATACACCAGACAGAAGACGATTTTACCAACGACGCAGTCACCGTGATACTCCGCGGGAATATGTTCGTATCCGCGTATATAAATCCCAAATATATGGCCCCGGAGAGGTATTTGCGGCTTGCGGCGATTATGAACTGGGCAAGGAAAAACGAAAAAATCCTCGAAAGCACGGTTCCGATACCGTTTGAGAAATGGAAGAACAGAGCTTTCGATAAGCTGACGGGAGAACCGCATCCCAAAGAGCCTTACGGTTACAGTCATTTTAACGGATACGGCAATATCTGTCTTTTGCGCAACCCCGTGATAAAAATGCAGAGCATCGAATACACCGCGCCGCGCAGCGGCGATATCATCAGCCTCTATCCCGAGGTCAGGTGCTACAAAAAAGGCGTCCGCGCGGGTGAGACCGTCGATATACCGCTTTTGCCGTATGAAACCGTGGTGCTGACGGTTGAAAACGAAAACACAACTGGCGATTATCCGGTATTCGAGAGAGAGGAAACGATAAAAATCGACAGGGACAAAATCAGCGTTGCTGCCGACAGCGAATTTCTGTATCTGCTGGAATCCGACCGGGAGCTGCCGGAAGATATATCGGTAAAAATAACGGTAAACGGGGAGATAACCGAGCCCGCCGTTTCATCGACAAAGGACGCATGGGCGGCCGTCAGCGGCAAAAGAAGCGTCCACTGGGCGTTTTATATGATAAAGCTCACGCCGGGAACATATGATATAGCCGTTTTCGACGGCATTGAAAATGAACCGGGCGCAAGTTCCAGCCAAATTAAAAAATCGGCGTATGTACTGACAAGCAAATCAGGCGCTGCGGCAAATGATATATTCGAACACGCCAACGCCCTGCCTCATCCGGAAAAAATTTACTGTTACAGCATACAAGTTTTTTGAATAAAAATACAGGTATTTTGATTATGCATAGGCGCAAAAAATATATTAAATTGTTTTTCGCTGTGTTTGTCGTTTTGACGGTGATATCGGCGGGGCTCGGAATGCGGGTGCTTTACAACGGCAGGGCCCCGGCCAAACCGCCGAAATATATTTTTCTGTTTATCGCCGACGGGTGCTCTTCCCCGCAGGTGGCCCTCGCGTCGCTGTATAAGACATCGGTGCTGAAAGAAGACGATTTGATTTTAAACAGTTTTAAAATTTTCGGAAATGCGTACACCCAAAGCGGCAATTCGATGATACCGGATTCGGCCGCGGCAGCTTCCGCGATCGCCGGCGGAATAAATGCGGACAACGGATATCTGAACATGGACGCAAACGGCGTCAAATACGAAACGATTGCGGAAAAACTGAAAAATCAGCTCGGGTATAAGATAGGCATTATTTCCTCGGATAATTTAAATCACGCGACTCCCGCCGGTTTTTACGCCCATCAGGAATCGAGATACGGAAGCGCGGAGATATTTTTGGAGCTCGCGGCCAGCGGTTTCGACTATTTCGGCGGAGGCGATATACTGGCAAAAGGCGCAGTTGAAAGCGTAACCGGCAAACCCTTCATTGAAATTCTGAGCGATTTTGGCTATAGGTATATAAACACAGAAGAAGACCTGGAAAATCTGGGCTCTGTTTCGGCAGACGGAAAAGTCGTCGCGGTTTCGCCGGCCCTCGATTTGTATGCTACAATTCCGTTTGCCATAGACAAGGAAAAATATTCAAAAAGTTTCACTATCGCCCGGCATACGAAAAAATGCGCCGAATTTTTATACAAAGATAATCCGGCCGGATTTTTCATCATGGTCGAAGGGGAGAAAACCGACTGGGCGTGCCATTCAAACGACGCGGCGACTTTGATACACGAGATGATCGATTTTGACGACGCGGTGAGGGAAGCTGTTGAGTTTTATAACAAACACCCCGGCGAGACGCTCATTATCGTCACGGCGGACCATGAAACGGGCGGACTTTCATTGGGATACTCGGAGACGACCTCATATATGCATTTGGAGCATCTCGCAAATCAAAAAATATCATTTTCCGAATTTTCGTTTAAGATCCACGCCCACAGGCAAAACGAAACCGCCTTCGAGGATATTCTGCCCGAAATAAAGGAATATTTCGGCATAGCCGGGTATGACGGCGAAAACCCGCATTTCTATTTCAGCGGCGGCGATATGGAAAAACTGAGGGCGGCATACGATATGTCGATGATCGACCCTTCAATCCGGGCTTTCGGCATGAGCGAATATGTGGCTTACGGTTTTTACGACCCGCTCACGACGACGATAATAAAGATAATAAACCGGAAAGCGAGAGTCTCATGGTCGACATACTCGCACACCGCGCTGCCGGTTTTCGTTCTCGCGCTCGGAAACGGCGAGGAAAATTTCGCGGGATTTTACAAAAACAGCGAAATTTTCGCGAAATTGAAAACATTGATGAAATTGGAATGAACAAAACCCGAAAAAAATTAAAATAAGTAAGCCCGATTGTTGTTGACATTCGCGCGTAATTTTTGTATAATTAAATTACGGCCAAATTAAAGCCGGAAATTTGAAAACCCGTAGAAACAGGAGACAAGCCGCCTATGAGCAGGAAAAAAGCGAGAGAAATCGTACTGTGCCTCGTTTTTTTGAAAAATTACCGCGATGACGCCGGCTGCGAGCAGTTGTACAACGAGCTGTTTGAAAACTGCAGCCTTGAGGAATTATACACTTTCTTCGGCGAAAAAGAAGCCAAAAACACGCCCGGAAGTTTGAGGGAAGCCGACTGCGACTACATAAAAAACACTTTTTTCGGAGTGTTTGAGAACATAGGGCAAATAGACGAAATAGTTTCGCGCTCGACGGTCGGCTGGCAGTACGGCAGGATCTCCAAAATTTCGACGGCGCTTTTGCGGATTGCGGCCTATGAGCTAATGTACGCTCGGGATATCCCGGTTTCAGTCGCGATAAACGAAGCCTTGGAACTCTCGAAAAGATACGACGACCCCGAGGCGTACATATTTGTGAACGGAGTGCTGGGAGCAGTCGTCAAAACCATAAATAACCCATAAGGATGCAAAACAAATGTCTGATAACAACGTCTTTACAGTCGCAGAATTAAACGAATACATAAAAAACATTATCGAGGGCGACCGAACACTCGGCAATGTATACGTGAAGGGCGAGATATCGAATTTTACCAACCACAAAACCGGCCATTTCTATTTCACCGTCAAGGACGAAAAAAGCGTTTTGAAAGCGGTGATGTTCGGGGGGGCCTCGAAAGTGAAATTCATGCCCGAAAACGGCATGAAAGCGGTGGTTCGCGGAAGGATATCGCTGTTTGTGAGGGATGGTCAGTACCAGATTTACTGCGACGAAATAGAACCCGACGGGGTGGGGGCGCTGTATGCGGCCTTCGAGCAGCTCAAGGCCAAGCTCGAGGCGGAGGGGCTCTTTGACCCCGGGCGCAAAAAGCCGCTCCCGAAAATACCGGCCTCCATCGGCCTCATAACCTCGCCCACCGGCGCGGCGGTCAGGGATATGATAAACGTGATAACGCGGAGATTTTCGATGGCCAAGATAATATTGTTCCCCTCGCTGGTACAGGGCGCGAGCGCGCCCGCGCAGCTCGCTTCGGGTATAAGGTTTTTCAACGCGGGCGGCGCCGCGGCGGATGTGATCATCATCGGCCGGGGGGGCGGCTCGCTTGAGGAGCTCTGGGCCTTCAACGACGAAAATCTCGCCAGGACGATACATAAAAGCAAAATCCCGGTGATTTCCGCCGTGGGGCACGAGACCGATTTCACCATATGCGATTTCGCCGCGGACCTGAGGGCGCCGACCCCTTCCGCCGCGGCGGAGCTGGCAGTGCCCGATTCAAGCGAGCTCAAAAAACAGCTCGGAAACGCCTTCAAAAAAATGGAGCTTTTAGTCGGGGGGAAAATAAAAAACTACAGGGAGCGGGTAAAAAATTACGAAAACGCGAATGTGCTTAAAAACCCGATGAATATAATCGACGACAAGAGGATGAACATTTTGCACATGGAAAAAAACTTGGCCGCGCAGCAAAAAATAATCCTCGGCGCCAAACGCTCGCAGTTTGTGATGTATTCCTCAAAACTCGAAGCGCTCAATCCGCTCTCCGTTCTGACCAGAGGATATTCGGTCGCGTACAAAAGCGGCAAAATAGTGAGCAAATCGGACGACGTCGAGCTCGGGGAGGAAATATCCGTGAAGTTATCCGACGGGTACATCGACGCCGGCGTGACGCGAAAAAGAAAAATATAACCGAAAGGAAAATATTGATGGAAACTGAAAATATAAATTTCGAGCAGGCGTTAAAAGAACTCGAGATAATAGTGCGCAATCTCGAAAACGGCACGATTCCCCTGGATGATTCGTTGGAAAACTTCGAAAACGGGGTGAAACTGATAAGGCGCTGCAACCTGCTTTTGGACAACGCCGAAAAAAAAGTGAAAAAACTCACAAGGGCGGAGACCGGCGAAATAATCGAAGAGGATTTCAGCGCGGAATGATGATGATGGAAATGATGGAAATGATGGAAACGATAGAACAAAAACTCAAAAACAACGCCGAAACCGTAAACGCGGCGCTCGAAAAATATCTTTTGACCGGAGATTTTGACTATGAAGCGTTATACGAATCCATGCGCTACAGCTCACTGGTCGGCGGAAAGCGCGCGCGCGCTTTTTTGACCCTCGAGTTCTTTTCGGTCTTCGGGCGGGGGCAAAACCCCGAAATCGCGCTCCCCGCCGCGTGCGCCATCGAGATGATACACACATATTCGCTGATCCACGACGACTTGCCCTGTATGGACAACGATGACCTGCGGCGCGGGCAACCCTCAAACCACAAAAAATTCGGCGAAGCGGTCGCGCTTCTGGCAGGCGACGCGCTTTTAACCTACGCCTTCGGCATAATAGCGGACGCCGAGCTTCTGTCCGGCGAAAAAAAACTCGCGATCATCTCAGAGCTTTCGAAAGCTGCCGGACACGCGGGGATGATCGGGGGGCAGATGATGGATATGCGGCCCGGGGATAAAAATATGAGCCTTGACGCCATAGTCAAAACCCACTCCTTGAAAACGGGCAGCCTGATAACCGCCTCTGCGACAGCGGGCTGCGCCGCGGCGGGGGCAACCCGCGAGGAAACCGGCATAGCCGCCGCCTACGCGAAAAACATAGGGCTCGCCTTCCAGATTGTCGACGATATCCTCGACAAGGACGAAGAAGGCGCCGCCGGCAATTTCGTAAATATTTTGGGCGGGGATGAAACGAAAGCGTTTGAATATGCGAAAACCCTGACGGACAAAGCCTTGGCGAGTCTGGAGGAACAAAAAAAGAGGGACAAAAGTATAAACACGGAAAATCTCGGGATTTTCGCGAAATATCTGCTTGAGAGAAGAAATTGATTATGTTTGTTATAACCGGTATACTCGGAAATTATGCTTTGGTGTGCTCGATTCTGGGCTGGTTCTGCGCCTCCTTGGCAAAAGTGGCCGTGCTGTTGGTGAGGGAGCGGCGGCTCGACTTGCGAAAAATTTTTTCATCGGGGGGAATGCCGAGCTCCCACTCGGCGACGGTCTCCTCATTGGCCACAGCCGTGGCGAAGACGGACGGGCTGGAGAGCACTGTCTTCGCGATATCTTTCATGTTCGCCTTTATCGTGATGTACGACGCCTCGGGGGTGCGGCGGGCGGCGGGAGAACAGGCCAAAATCTTAAATCAGTTAGTCGGCAATTTTTCGGAAAACAAGCCCCTGCATATGAAAAAAAACCTCAAAGAGATAATCGGGCACACGCCGCTTGAAGTGATTGTGGGCGCCCTGCTCGGGATTCTGATCGCGCTCGTGGCGCCCCGGAGGTAAGCCCGAAATGGACGAAAACGGCGAAAAACAATTCAAAACGCTTGATTTGGTCGATTCCCCCGAGGATTTAAAAAAGCTGAGCATAAAGGAGCTCGCCGGGCTGTCGCGGGACATACGCGATTTTCTGATATGGAACGTATCGCAGACGGGAGGGCATTTGGGCTCTAATCTCGGAATTGTCGAGCTTTGCGTGGCGCTGCACTACGTCTTCAATTCGCCGAGCGACAAAATCATCTGGGATGTGGGCCATCAGAGTTACGCGCACAAGATCCTGACGGGCAGAAAAGGCGCATTTGAGACACTGCGCAAATTCGGGGGTCTTTCGGGATTTACAAAAAGAAGCGAGAGCCCCCACGACCCTTTCGGGGCGGGCCACAGCAGCACCGCGCTCTCGGCGGCAATCGGGATCGCGAGAGCCGTTATTCTCGACAAAAAAGAGCACTACACGATAGCGGTTGTCGGGGACGGCTCCTTTACCGGGGGGCTTGTGTACGAGGCGCTGAACAATTCCAAAAATTGCAGAAACCTCGTGGTCATATTAAACGACAACGAGATGTCGATTTCAAAAAATGTCGGCACGATGGCCGATTATCTGGCGAATATACGGACGACGAAAAGATATTACAGTTTCAGACACACCATAAAAAAAGTGCTGTCCTCCATCCCGCTGATCGGGAAATTATTCGTGGGTATGTTCCAGGCGATGACGAGGCTGCTTCGGCGCTCCCTGTACAACGCCACTTTTTTCGAACAGATGGGTTTTGAGTTTCTGGGGCCGGTCGACGGCCACGACATAAACAAGCTCACAGCGGTGCTCGGCGAGGCGAAAACCAGGAAAAACCCCGTTTTTATCCACGTGAAGACCCAAAAGGGCAGGGGATATGAAAAAGCCGAAAACAGCTCTTCAAAATATCACAGCGTGGGCAAATTCGACCCTAAGGCGGGGATTTCGGCCGCTGCCTCCTCATTTTCGAGCAATTTCGGCGAAAAAATCTGCGAAGCGGCGGCCCGTAATCCAAAAATCTGCGCGGTGACCGCGGCGATGACGGAAGGCACGGAGCTCGCCGCCTTCAAAGAAAAATATCCGGACCGCTTTTTCGACGCCGGAATAGCGGAAGCCCACGCGGCAGTCTTCTGCGCGGGGCTCGCGGCCGGGGGATATATCCCGGTTTTCGCGGTGTATTCCACATTTTTACAGAGGGCCTACGATCAGATAATCCACGACGCCGCGCTGCAGGGGCTCCATGTGGTGTTTTGTATCGACAGGGCGGGGCTCGCGGGCGAGGACGGGGCGACCCATCACGGCGTGTTCGACGCCGCGTTTTTGAACCACATCCCGGATATGACGGTCTTTTCGCCTTCTTCCTACAGCGAATTCGACGCCAGCTTCGATTATGCGGTCGGCCAAATGAATTCCCCCGTGTGCATACGTTACCCCAAAGGCGGCGAAGACGAAAAATTCAACGAAGAAATGGAGCGGCGGGCAAAGACCAACCTGGACTATGCATACATAAAAAACGACGATTCCGATTATTTGATTGTCACATACGGCAGGATATCAAAAACCGCGTTTGAAGTGTTTGAAAAATTGAATGAAAACGGTTTCAAAGCGGAATTTTTGAAGCTGAACAAAATAACGCCCGCCGATTGCGCAGTGCCGGTAATCCGGAACTCAAATGCCGGAAATATCGTCTTTATCGAGGAAGGGATCGAAAGCGGCGGGATATCGGAGACCATATCATCCCGGCTATACAAAGCCAAAACGCCAAAAAAAACAAAGATATTCGCGATAAACGGGTTCGTGGGGCAGGGGACCGCCAAAGAGCTGTTTGAACTCTGCGGGTTCGATCCGGAAAAAATATATGGGGATATAACGGGAAAAAATTGATGATTACAGATAAAATCGGGATAATCCCGAACGAAAAAAAAGATCCGCGTCTAAAAAACACCAAAAATCTGATAGAATTTTTGAAGGGCAGACAGGCAAATATCTTCCTCGGCGAAAATTACCGCGAAAATTTCGAAGGCGCGGAGCTCACTTTGGCGCCTGAGGACGATTTGTATAAAATATGCAGTTTGCTTTTCGTGCTCGGCGGGGACGGCACCATGCTCAAAGCGGCTTCGAAAGCCTCCAAAAACGACATCCCGCTGATAGGGATAAATTTGGGCAGGATCGGTTTTATGAGCGAGATAGAAGCCGACGAGCTGTATCTTTTGGACAATCTCTTTTCGGGCGGGTACGAAATAAAAAGCAGGATGATGCTCGAAGTGGGGATTATAAGGGAAGGCGGAAAAATATACGCGGGCACGGCGCTCAATGACGCAGTGGTGACGCACGGGACGCAGGCGAAGCTCATCGAGATAGAGCTCGCCCGCGACGGGGTGAAGATTGCGAAATACATGGCCGACGGGGTGATAGCGGCGACACCGACGGGCTCGACCGCCTATTCGATGTCCGCAGGGGGGCCCATCATCGACCCGGAAATCGAATGTTTCTGCGTGACGCCGATCTGCCCGCATTTCCCCTTGAACCGTCCGCTCATATTTTCGAAGGATTCACAACTGGAAATAACCGGCAGGAATAAAAACTCGGAAGCGTATCTGACAATTGACGGGCAGGCTTCCGTAAAACTCGGCGAAAACGATGTGGTGAGCGTGAAAAAATCAAAATTCGCCGCGAGGCTCGTATCGATAAAAAAACACGGTTTTTTTGACGTGGTCAGGGCAAAATTTTCGGAAAAATTTTAAGTTTGTGTAAACAAAAGGGGATAAAAATGAAATACAAAAGGCAGGCAAAAATCATGGAACTCATCAGCTCCTTTGACATATATACCCAGGACGAATTGGCGGACCGGCTCGGCAAAGGCGGCTTTGCCGCCACGCAGGCCACGATATCAAGGGATATAAAAGAACTCAAGCTTTTAAAAATCCCCGCGTCAAACGGACAGTACAAATATGCCCTGGCGAGCCACGAGGAAGAAAAAACGGACATAAAATTCCTCAATATATTAAATGAGACCGTGATAAAAATAGGCCCCGCGAAAAATTTGCTGGTCGTCAAGACCTATTCCGGAATGGCGCAGGCCGCCGCCGCCGCGCTCGACGCCATGGATTTTTCCGAAGTGGTCGGGACGATAGCGGGCGACGACACCATATTTCTGGCTTGCACGAGCGACGAAAACGCCGAAGCCGTGGCCAAAAGGCTTGAAAAGATGCTAAAATAAAAAATAAGAAGAAGGAAGTGACGCGTTTATGCTGCTCTCCTTGCATATCGAAAATATCGCAGTCGCGCAGAAAATCGACATGGAGTTTAAAAACGGCTTCATAGTGCTCACGGGAGAAACCGGGGCGGGCAAATCCATAATAATAAATTCGCTCCATTTGATTTTGGGCGCGAAACCCTCGAGGGACATGATCCGCAAAGGCGAGAAAAAAGCGATGGTCTCGGGCCTTTTCGGGGATTTCGACGAGGCGACCGCCAAAAAAATCGAAGAGCTCGGCATTTCGGTGGATCCGTCGGAAAACTGCATTCTGGTGCAGCGGAATATAACCGACGAAGGCAAGTCCACAAGCAAGCTCAACGGAAGGAGCATATCCGTTTCGCTTTTGAAGGAATTGGCCAAGCTGCTGATCAATATCCACGGGCAGCACGATTCCCAGACGCTGCTCTCTCCGGGAAACCACATAATATTTTTGGACAACTTCGCCGCGATGGAAAAGGAGCTCGGCGATTACGCGGAGGTCTACGACAAAACAAACGGCATAAAAAGCAAGATCGCCGAATTGTCGAAGGACGAAAAAAACAAACAGAGGACAATAGATATCTTAAAGTACCAGATAAGCGACATAGACAACGCGAAGCTCAAGCCCGGCGAAGAGGAAAAATTGGAGGACGCCAAAAAATATATCCAGAACAGCGAAAAGATAATCAAATCGATGAAGACGATCCAGTCCGCCCTGGCATATTCCGAAAAGGGCATATCCGCAGTCGACCAGATGAAAAGGGCGGTCTCCGCGCTGAAATACGTCGCGGCTTTCGTGCCGGATTCGACGGAATACATAGCCAAGCTCGAAGAGTGCATATCCGAAGTCACAGACGTCGCCGAGCTCGCCGCGGGCAGCATCCCCAAGGAATACGACGAATTTGAGGACATGAAGGACTCGACCGAAAAGTTGGACAAAATAGAGAACAGGCTGTTTCAGATATCCAAATTAAAGGCGAAATACGGTTCTTCGATAGACGACATATTGGAATACAAAAATAAAATAATCGAGGATTTGGACAACATCATATTCGCCGACGAAAAAATAGAGGCCCTGAAGGGCGAATTGGCCGGGGAGACGAAAAAACTCGAGGCGCTCGCGGCCGTATTGTCGGCCAAACGAAAAAAAGCCGCGAAAACCTTGGAGAGCAAAATAATGGAGGAGCTCAAATTTTTGGAGATGGCGAAGGTGCTCTTCGAGGTCAGGATAGAAAAAAACGTCGAGAGCGACGGAGGCGTCAGGTACTCCCCCCGGGGAGGTGACACGGTAGAATTTTTGATAGCCACAAACCCGGGCGAACCCCCGAAACCCTTGGAGCGCATCGCCTCCGGCGGGGAGCTTTCGAGGATCATGCTCGCCGTGAAGAGCGTATTCGCCAGAAAAGACGGCATAGACACGCTCATATTCGACGAGATCGATTCGGGGATATCGGGCAGGACCGCCGAAAAAGTGGGGATAAAACTCAAGTCGATCGCCGTCGACATACAGGTGATATGCGTGACCCACTCGGCGCAGATCGCCTCGCACGCCGACGCCCACTACCTCATCGCGAAGCGCGAGATAGACGGCAGGTCCGCCACGGACATAAAGGAACTCGGCAAAGACGAACGGATAGATGAGATCGCCCGCATCATGGGCGGTATCACCATATCGGAAACAGTCAAGAAAACAGCGGCCGAAATGGTCGAAAAAAATTTGGAAAATTAAAGAGGTATGAGAAAACTATGAGCAAAAATACATTTGAATCGTTGAAAGAAAGAGGATATATATATCAGGCCACGCACGAAGAAGAAGTAAAAAACATGATAAACGGCGAACCGGTGACTTTTTATCTGGGGATAGACCCCACCGCCGACAGCTTGCATATCGGGCATTTTTTCGCGCTCATGCTGTTTCGGCATTTGCAGGAGGCGGGCCACAGGGGCATTCTGTTGGTCGGCGGCGCGACTGCGATGATCGGGGACCCGACCGGAAAAAGCGACATGAGAAAAATGATAACGAAAGAAGAAGTGCTGCGCAATGTGGAAGAAGTCAAGACCTTGGCAAAGAGGTTTGTGATTGCCGGCGGGGACAATCCTGCCATCATCGTAAACAACGCCGACTGGACAAATTCCTACAGCTATATCGACTTTATGCGGGATGTGGGAATACATTTCAACATAAACGTGATGCTCGCCGCCGAAGCGTACGCGAACAGGCTCGCGGAGGGCGGGCTCACATTCCTTGAAATGGGATATATGCTCATGCAGGCCTATGATTTTGTATATCTCAACAAAAATTACGGCTGCAAACTGCAGATAGGCGGGAGCGACCAGTGGGGAAATATAGTCGCGGGCTCGAATCTGGGCAGGAAGCTGAGCCTTGCCGAGGGGGTCGAAAAAGACGAGATGTACGGGCTCACAAACCCGCTGCTCGTGACAAGCGACGGCAAGAAAATGGGCAAAACCGAAACCGGGACGTTATGGGTCGCAAGGGAAAAGACGACGGTATTCGATTTTTACCAATATTTTTACAATGTCAAAGATGAAGATACCGAAACCCTGCTGAGATTGTTTACCCGGGTGGAAACCGATAAAATAGTCGAGTTGTGCAAAAACGATATCATGGGCGCGAAGAGGCTGATGGCATTTGAAGTGACAAAACTCGTACACGGGGAAAATGAAGCCCAAAAGGCGCAGGACACGGCGATTTCTCTGTTTGTAAGCGGTACAAACGACTCCAACATGCCCCAAACCAAGCTCTCCGAAAGCGATTTCGGCGGCAGGGAGGAATTGCCCGTGGCGGATCTGCTCGTGTTGTGCGGGCTCGCGCCCTCGAAAGCCGAAGCCAAAAGGCTGATCGTGCAGGGCGGAATATCGGCAGGCGACGAAAAAGTGGCGGATGTGGGCTGCGCGATAGCAAAAAAAGACTTGGAAAACGGCGTCATACTCAAAAAAGGCAAAAAGGTTTTTCACAGGGTCACCATGTGAGCGCGGATATAATTTTATTATATTAATATATTTAAATCTTTTAAGGAGGAAATAAAAAATGGCAAAACTCAGAATCG
>WQXD01000007.1 GCA_009785015.1 Oscillospiraceae bacterium
CGGCGGCTATAATTTTACCTACTACTGCAAAGTAACAAATAAAAACGGTTCCTGCCAAGCCGCCGCCGTTTCATCGGCAAGCGCGTCGCTGTTGACGCTTATTATCCCCGACTATGTTCCCGAACCCCCGCACATCATAACGCACCCAAAGAACCGGACGATTAAAATAGGCGGAAGCACAACATTCAGCATTGAAGCGGAAGGAGAGGGGCTGTATTATGAGTGGCAGTACCGCGAAAGCGACGGCGCATACTGGCAGCCTGTGCCGAACGGTTACGGTCACAGCGGCGAGGGAACCCCTACGCTGACATTAACGGATATAGACAGCGTATATGACGGTGTTTTTTACCGCTGTGAAGTATACTCTTACGGTATAATAGTCCATTCTGACCAAGCGAAGCTCACGTTAATTGAGCCATTGCCCACGCCGGAATTGGCAACTACTCCCATAATAAACCAACAGCCCGCAGACCGAAGCGTTCCGGCGGGGCGAAGCACCTCGTTTTATGTGGACGCTTCGATCAGCAGGGGTTATCAGTGGCAGGTTCTCAGCGCGGGCAGCGCGGAGTGGAAGAATGTGGCGGACGGCGGCATATACTCCGGCGCAGCCACCGACACGCTGAAACTCAGCAAGCCTTCCATTGACTATAACGGCTGTCAGTACCGCTGTGTGGTTTCGGGCATACCGGGTGTGATTTCCACCCCGACCGTAACCTCAAACGCCGCTAAACTGACGGTGACGGAGGCGATTCCCATCATGAAACATGGCGAGGTCGTGATCAGCGGCACGTCGGGCATGACTCTCGAACTGGGCTACGCGGCGACCTCGACTGAGGCATATGACATAAAAAGCAAAGGCACAGCAACGGTAACAAAAACAAGCGGAGACGCTAAAATCACATGGAATAACGGCACAAAGAAATTGGATATAGCTGCGGGACTCGCGCAAGGTACATACCCCGTCGTGCTGACGGCGGCGAGCGGTTCCGATACTGCGGAGTTTACCTTTACGCTCACCGTAACGGACGCGCTCGAACAGCCCGACATCAGCGGCACGTCGGGCATGACGCTTGAACCGGGCTACGAAGCGACCTCGACTGACCCGCTGACGATTACAGGCGCCCCGGCTCCCGCGGTAACAAAAACAAGCGGAAACGATAAAATCACATGGAACAACGGCACAAAGAAAATTGATATTGCGGCGGGGCTTGCAAAGGGTAATTATGTCGTTGTATTAAAGGCAGTCAACATCGCGGGCGAAACGGAATTTGCCTTTACGCTCACGGTGGCAGACCCGCCGCTTTCGGAAGAAGAAGGAGAAGAAGAGACGGCGGCGGACCCGTCGCTCTCGGAAGAAGATGGAGAAGAACCGTCCGGCTCTATGTCAAACTTCCGCAAGTTGAGGAATTACACGCCCGGAATGTTTACCGACGTGGACGAATATTCGTGGTACGGCTATTATCAAGGCAAGGTAATATGCAACGCCTACGAGTACGGGCTTATGCAGGGCAACAGCGCGACCACCTTTAACCCAACGGGGAATATCACCATTGCCGAAGCTATAACGGTAGCCGCGCGGGTACACAGTATCTACTCGACGGGCGCGGATAATTTCACGCCGGGCGAACCGTGGTACAAAGTGTATGTTGATTACGCGATCACCAACAAAATTATCGCCGCGAATGATTTCACCGATTACAGCCGCGCGGCGACCCGCGCGGAAATGGCGTATATTTTCTCGCGTTCCGTTCCCGAATCTGAACTTGCACCGCAGAACACCGTAAATTCCCTGCCCGACGTGAACAGCGGCACGCCGTATTACAACGCAATAATCATGCTGTACAAGGCGGGCGTTTTGGCGGGCAACGACGACGCGGGCACGTTCCACCCCGGCAATAACATCACCCGCGCGGAAGCGGCGGCAATCATCAGCCGCGTTATACTTCCGGCGACGCGGATAAACGGCAAGACGTTTGGAAAATGAAAATAAAGCAAAACTGTAAAAATTCGAAATGATTTTCGGCAATTAAGGGGCTATGGATTTATATGTTATCCATAACCCCTTACAGCCGGTGCGTTTGTTGATTCGATTTGAGATGTCAGTCAAACTATTTTAACGTGAGTTCGACAACAGAAATGGCGGAAAATGACGGAAAAATGGGGCTTTTCTTAGCCTCCCTTGCTAAAGGGAGGGGGACCGCCGCGGCGGTGGGGGGATTGGAGCCTGATGCCGCAAAAGAAATTTTACTTACGCAGCAATACAAAAACACAACCTGAACCTCGCGTCAAACGCCCGGTAATTTTATAAAAAGTCGATAAAAAGAAATATGTTTACGGCGTGATTTCATTCGTGACCAACCGCGCAGAATCAGATTTTGAATCCCACCACCGCTGCGGCGGTCCCCCTCCCTTTAGCAAGGGAGGCAAGGAAAACCTCCAAAAACGCGGTTGACAAACGCCGCAAATAGTGATACAATGTATCCGAAGTCAAAACAATATAATGAGGGGTATTCTATGAAAAAAATGAAAATATTTGTATCGGCGCTCTTGTGCGTTGTTTTTGTTCTGGCGCTTTTTGCCGCTTGCAGCAAAGACGAACCAAAACCGGACGAAAAAACCCCGGCCCCGGAAGGTGAAGTTGATTCCGGGACGCCGTCAGAGGCAAAAGATCCCGACGCTCCGGATGTTCCGGCAGATGCGGACTTCGGCGGCAAGACGTTTAGCTGCCTCACATACAAAGGGTGGGGCGGCGACAATATAGGCAAAGATATCGGCGCCGAAGAGCTGACCGGAGACCCCATAGACGACGCGGCGTTTGACAGAAGGGCGAAAATCGAGCAGTTGTACAACTGCCAAATCAAAGCGGTAAGCGGTGACGACCACAATGCAGCCGTCGAGCAGTACCGCACATCCATTCTCGCGGGCGACGGCTCGTATGATTTCGCGATGACGCCCTGCGCGAATTTCACATCGCTTCTCTCGGGCAGTTATCTGATGGAATTGTCGGAGCTGACTTATCTGAATATGGACAAACCCTACTGGGATAAAAATTTTTACGACTCCATGGCGATCCTGGGCAAAAATTTCGCGGCAAGCGGGGATATATCCAGAAGAAGGCTCGAATGCGTGTGGATTATGGCCTTCAACAAAAAAATGATAGCGGACAACAGTTTCGAATCGCCGTATGAGTTGGTCAAAAACGGCCAGTGGACCTTTGACAAAATGCTCGAAATGGCCAAACGGGTAGCAAAAGATTTGGACGGCGACGGAAAAATGACCGAAAGCGACTTGTACGGCCTGAATTATACGGGCGACACGATCATGGGCCTTATCAACTGCAGCGGGGTGAAAATAGCAGAGCTCAACAGCGAAGGCGTCCCCGAGCTGACCATCGGAAAAGACAACAACTTGTCAAAACTGATAAAAATATATGAAGAAACCAGAAACGACGAGTTTTGCATCGACACCCTGTTTCGTTTCTGGCTCAACGACACGTTTATTTTTTCCGAAAACCGCTGTTTGTTTCTGGCATGCGCCACGCACAATATAGGCTCCGCGGAAGGCGAAAGCTCGCTTCGGAATATGGATGTGGATTTCGGGATAATCCCGTATCCGAAATGGGATTTGTCCTATGATGGCTACACCCCGTATACGGCGGGAAATTACCACCCTGTGCTGAGCGTGCCGAAGACCAACCCGGATCCCGGCGGCACGGCCGTAATTCTGGAAGCGATGTCTTACGAGGGCATGAAAACGATCAAACCCGCGTTTTACGAGAGCCTTTTAAAGACAAAAACGATCAGGGACGAAGAATCCGCCGAAATGATAGACTATATTTTCGGCAATTTAAACTACGACGTCGGCAATATGTACAATTTCGGTGAAATCACCGGCACATTCGGTTACGGAATGTCGGCTAAAGACAATCGGAAGACAAATATAGTTTCGACAATCGAAAAAAATTCCGGCAAATGGGAGGCGGCAATCGACGCCATAGTCAAAGCGGTCGGGGAAAGCGACTGACCTTTATCAAACAAAAATTCCCACCGAGCGCGCCTGCGTTATGACTTCGCAGTCGGGCGATACCGTTTTCAGTTTTCCCGCCACCTCGGAAAGCGGCACCGCCACAATGGAATTTCCGCGGAGAGCGGCCATATGACCGAATTTTTTGTTTACAATCATCTCCCCCGCAGCCGCGCCGAGGCGCAGGCAGAGCACGCGGTCCGCCGCAGTGGGTTCGCCGCCCCTCTGGAAATGGCCGGGCGCCAAACACCGGACTTCTGAATTCAGCCGCTCGCTCAAAACGCCCGCGAGATGCGCCCCTGCGGTGACGGATATGTTTTTGCGTTCTTTTTTCGGCAGGGCGGCCTGTTCTTTTGACAGCGCGCCCTCCGCAATGGCTATGACGGAATAATTTTTCTTGTTTTTGAGTCTTTGCTCGATCACACTTTGCACATCATCGGCGCTGTAGGGTATTTCAGGCAGCAAAATAGCGTGCGCCCCGCCGGCCATCCCCGCATACAGCGCGATCCAGCCGGTTTTGTGCCCCATGAGCTCCACCACGAATATCCTGCCGTGCGAGGCGGCGGTGGTTTTGATGGAATCCAAAAATTCCGCCGCTTTCGCCACCGCGCTGTCAAACCCGAAAGAATAATCGGTGCCAAACAGGTCGTTGTCGATGGTTTTGGGCAGCGTCACCAAGTTCACCCCGCAGCCGCTGAGCGCCTCGGCGGTTTTGTGCGTGCCGTTCCCGCCCAGAATGACAAGGGCGTCAAAGTTCTCTTTTTGATAATTGTTTATCATCTTGGTCATTTTGTCCACATTGTCCTCGCCGGGGTCCCGCATCTTTTTGAAGGGCTGGCGGGAAGTCCCCAGAATTGTGCCGCCCTCGCGCAAAATGCCCGAAAAATCCTCCGGGCTCATTTCGCGCCATATGCCCTCGATGAGCCCGCGGTATCCGTCCTGTATCCCGTACAGCCGAAGATTTGGTATATGCGAGTAAAGCACCTTGGAGACGCCCTCCATGGCCGCGTTCAGCCCCTGGCAGTCCCCGCCGCTGGTGAGCATGCCTATTTTCATAATTTTTGACCATCCTTAAATTTTTACCCTTCGTTTGCCTCGCGGAAAGCCGCGATGGATTTTTCGAGGGTTTTTTGTACCTTGCTCTCGATTTTTTCGGTCACCGAGACGAATGTATTCGATTTCGCCGCGGCGAGACCCGCGTACTGGGCGCGCGCGTCGCCCATCCAGATCGAATCGCCCAGATCGAAGAATCTGTTTGCAATCAGCATATCGAGCATATCGCGCGATTCGTCGTCGCGCGTCGCCTTTTCCTGCACCACAAGGTCGTAATATTTCGGAATTACATTGAGGTAATACTCGCAGGCAAGCGCCTCCATCAGCGCGGAGGTCATATTCAAATCGCTGTTTGTAGTCGGGACGACCAACGGTATCAGGCCGGTAACCCTCGCAGCGTAGGGTTCGCCCGCCGCCTGCTCCTCATAAACGGGATAGGGTATTATGCCGTAATCGGCGTCCATCGCCCTGAGCGCCTGCACCGTGTACATGGAACTGCTGGCAAACAGCCCGTGGCCGTCCGCGAATATCCGCATGACAATCCCGATGGGGTGCCCCGACACGGAGCCCGCGTAATGGGGGATCTTATTGGTTATCACGTCAAATTCGACGTTGCCGCTGTGGGCGAAGTCGTACTGCTTGTCGAATATGTCAAAAAGCCTGGCATTTCCCGGCACGTTGAAATACGGCAGGTCAAACTCGTCCTTGGCGATCAGCGGTATCCGGTTGGCATACCAGAACGACGGATAGTAATAATCCGTGGAAACTATCACCCCGTACCGGTCGGCGTCGGTGTACGCGCCGTCGCCGTCGAGATCCTTTGTGACCGAGCGGCCGAGATCGTACATTTTGTCCATCGTCCATTTGCCGCCGGTCACCAAATTGTGTATATTTTCGATGCCCTCATTTTGCACCACTTCCTTGTTGTAGACCAGAAAACACATATAGTCCAAAGCGCCCATCATGTTCGCCCCGGAGGCGAAATACAGCACCCCTTCGATGGAAAGCGCCTCGTTTATGAATTTGTCCCAGTACGGCTTGGACAGGTCTGTATTTTTGAGTTCGCTCATGCTGCAAAAATATTTGCCGCTCATGGCGAGATCCGTCGCGAGCCGGTCGACCATCAGCACCATGTCGTATGCGTCTTCGCCGGCCTTCACCGCGTTTCTCAGCATGGCGGGCGCCTCGTGATATCTTCCCTTGACGATTTCTGTGAGCTGTACGTTAAACCTCTCTTCGACTCTCTTGTTGGCGGTGTAGATGGAGTCGTTTAAGATATCGCCGTTTTGCTCCTCGGGGGCGATGATCGTGTGTTCCCCGCCCTCTTCGGGCCAGGTGAGCGTCCGGAAAGTATACCCCCCGAAATCCATATCCGGCAAATCGTCCGACACGACCAAAGGCTCCGTGACGGCCTCGGGCCCGCCGGCGTCGCCGGTGACTTTTTCGGAATCGTTTGAAACTTTGTCTGAATTGCAGGAAACCGCCAAACAAAAAACGAGAATTAAAAACAATAACAGCGCGGTTTTTCTAATCATTGCACTTTGCTTCCTTTCTATCAACTCTAAACTCTATCAACTCTATCAACTCTGTTTATTTCCACATCCATTTGCCTTCGCCGATGACTTCGCGTACCGCTTTGACAAAGTTTTTGACGGCGTCAAGGTTTCCCGACACCGTTTCGACGTCTTTTAACGTGACGTCGATGTGGTTTTTGTTTTCCCCCGCAAGCCCGAAGGCTTCGCGCGCCGCTTTTTTTACGCGTTTTGCGTCGAAGTCCACCGCTGCCATATCGGTCGGCGAGGGCCGCCAGGACAAAACATAGCCGCTTCCAAGCAGCTGCGAGCACTCCCGGAGATTTGCCCACGGGGTGACGGCCACGCGCCGCAAATTTTTCAGCTCGCGTTTGAGTATCGGGAATTTACGCGTCATGTCCTCGCAGCAGCCGTATGACAAAAGCCCGTATCTGCCGTATACCGGCTTTTGGTAATTCAATATGAATTCTTCCCACATCTCGGGCGAGACGACGGCGGTTTCCTGAGAGGCGCAGAATGCCCAGAGCTGACTGCGGGTCACGGAAGCCGGAGCAAGGGAGGGCCGCGGCAGCTCATTTGAGTAGGGCATCGCTTGGTTTTCCTGGGAAAAAAGGGAAAAATCCCCCGCCGCTTCGGCTGTATTTTGAACTTCGGCGACGCCGGCGCCCATAAATCCCGTTATTTTATGCAGCCAGCCGGGGCGGTCCGCCATGGCCCACATCATCCCTTCCAACCCCACAATATATGCGAGATCGGTCGATATATCCGCGTTCCAATGGGTATATACGGGCGAGCGGTCGACGGCCACGGGCATTATGCCCTGTAATATTTCGCTCGTTTTTTCGAATATTTCGTTTGTTTTCGCTTCGTCTATGCTGTGGACGGGTTTTACGAATTTTCCGATGTCTTCATCTTTTTTAATCGGGGGATTGAAGATAAAAGCCCCGGGTTTGCCCCCGGTATTTTCCGGGCGGGTGACGCTTATCGGAAATCCCCATTTGCCGTCTTTCGGGTATGAAAAGGCGGCACGCACCGTATACCAGGGCTCAAATATGCTGTCGTCCTCCAGCGAATACCGGTACAATATGTCCAAAAAGTGCCGTTCCATCCCGCGCATTTGGGCGCTTTCGCATTTTAAATCTCTCAGCTCCGGGATTTCGGCGGCGGCATAAGCCCTGACATATATCGGCGGAGGAGTCAAAACAAGGGAATTGTGGTCGCTCCAGAGATTCCGGCGCCGCTCCATTTCGCCGGATGCGGATATTTCATATACCCTGTCCGCCAGCGAGCGGACATAATTTTTTTCATCCATACAAAAAATAACCCCCCTGTCTTTTTTGCTTTTAGATCAAAACTGCGTATGCTTGAAGATATAATCATATAATTCGCCGGTTTTTATTCTGACCTGCTCCATCGAATCCCTGTCTCTGACCGTGACCGAGCCGTCGTTTTCGGTTTCGAAATCCGCCGTCACGCAAAACGGCGTGCCGATTTCGTCCTGCCTTCTGTACCTTTTGCCGATCGAACCCGCATCGTCGTAATCGACTGTAAAATGCTTGGACAACTGCTCATATATATTCTGCGCGGTTCCGGCGAGTTTTTTCGAGAGCGGCAAAACGGCGGCTTTGACCGGCGCGACTGCGGGGTGCAGCCTCAAGACGACCCTTGTGTCGCCTTCGGCCACTTCTTGCTCGTCGTAGGCGTCGCACAGCAGAATAAGGCAGGTGCGCTCCACGCCGAGCGAGGGTTCGACCACATAGGGCATGAATTTTTCGCCCGCGTCGGGGTTGCTGTACTCCAAATTTTCGCCCGAAGCCATCGTATGCTGCCCAAGGTCAAAATCCGTCCGGTTGGCGATCCCCATGAGCTCCCCCCAGCCAAAGGGGAACAGGTACTCAAAATCCGTGGTCGCATTGGAATAATGCGACAGCTCCTCTTTTTCATGGTCCCTCAACCTGAGGTGTTCCTCCTTTATGCCGAGGCCCAAAAAAAAGTTTTTGTAGGCGTTCTTCCAGTATTCGAACCATTCCAGATCTGTTCCCGGCTTGCAGAAGAACTCAAGCTCCATCTGCTCGAACTCGCGGGTCCTGAATATGAAATTGCCGGGGGTAATCTCGTTTCGAAACGCTTTGCCGATCTGGGCCACTCCGAAGGGGATCTTTCTTCTGGTGGTGCGCTGTATGTTTTTGAAGTTTATGAAAATCCCCTGGGCGGTTTCGGGCCTCAGGTACACCTCGGTCAAAGAGTCCTCGGTGACCCCCTGAAAGGTCTTGAACATCATGTTGAATTTGCGTATATCGGTGAAGTCGGACTTGCCGCAATGGGGGCAGCACACTTTTTTTTCTTTGATATATTCCGTCATTTCCTCGTTTTTCATCCCCTCGACTTTTAGGGGGATACCGCTCTCTTTGGCCCAGTCCTCGAGCAGTTTATCGGCCCTGTGCCGCATTTTGCAGCCTTTGCAGTCGATTAAGGGGTCGTTGAAGTTCACCACGTGCCCCGAAGCCGACCAGACCTGCGGGTTTAACAGTATCGAAGAATCGAGCCCCACGTTATACTTCGATTCCTGCACGAATTTTTTCCACCACGCTTTTTTGACGTTGTTTTTGAACTCGACTCCCAGCGGGCCGTAATCCCATGTATTGGCGAGCCCGCCGTATATCTCCGAGCCCGCGTAGATATATCCCCTGTTTTTGCACAGCGCCACAAGTTTGTCCATAGTCAGTTTATTGCCATTTTCCGGCTGCATTTCGGATTCTCCTTTATATACTTTGTATAATATAATAGAAATTTTATTCGCCGTCTTTGATCGGATTCAGGTTTTCATCGATTCCAAGCCCGTAATCTTCGTCGTCGTCGAACGCCGACCCGTAGTCGTTGTCATAAAAGGCGTCGGTTTCCCGGAGCTTTTTCTGGCAGTGGCTTTCGTGTTTGCAGGAGAGCAGAAGACATGCCGAAGCAACGCTTCCGGCCGCGAAAATCGCTATTACCGCCTTCGGTATGCTTTTTTTCTGTACGGACAAAACAACTATCACCGCCGCTAACATCAGCGATTGCACAAACAGCGCCGTTCCGACGAAAAGTTTGAAGTTTTTGATTTTTTTCATTGTGAGGTATCCTTTCCTTAAATTAATTAATTTGTATATATTTATTTTTATTTTTTACTCAGGTATGCCTTTATAAAGCCGTCCAATTCGCCGTCCATCACCGCCGCGACGTTGGCGTTTTCGTGGCCTGTGCGCTTGTCGGTGACCAAGGTATAGGGCATGAACACATAAGAGCGGATCTGGGACCCCCATTCGATATTGGCCTTTTCGCCCTTTATATCGTCGATTTTTTCCAAGTGCTCCCTTTCCTTTATCTCCAAAAGCCGGCTTTTGAGCAGCTTCATCGCCGTTTCCCTGTTTTGGCCCTGGCTGCGCTCGCTCTGGCAGCCGACGGTTATCCCCGTGGGCAGATGAACTATCCTGACCGCGGAATCGGTCTTGTTTACGTGCTGGCCCCCCGCTCCGCTCGCCCTGTGCGCGTCGATTCTTATGTCCTCCGGTTTTATTTCTATTTTGGTGTATTCCTCATCGTCGATTTCGGGTATCACCTCAACTGAGGCAAACGACGTCATGCGTTTTCCGGCGGAATTGAAGGGCGATATGCGGACAAGGCGGTGGACTCCGTTTTCCCCTTTGAGATAGCCGAAGGCGTTTTCCCCGGAGACGGAGAAAGTCACCGATTTTATCCCCGCCCCGTCCCCTTCGAGATAATCGAGTGTTTTCAGCTTATACCTGTGGCTTTCGGCGTAGCGCATATACATCCGGTACAGCATTTCCGCCCAGTCCTGCGCCTCGGTTCCCCCCGCCCCGGGGTGGATCGATATGATGGCGTTATTGGCGTCGTACTCTCCGTCCAGAAGCATTTTCAGCTCCAGGCCGGCAAACTGCGCCTTTATATCCGAGCTGTCCTGCAAAATCTCCGCAGTCAGGCTTTCGTCGTTTTCCGCAATCGCCATAACGGCGAGCTCGTAAGCCGACTTCGCGAAATCTTCGAGATTTCTGAACTCCTTGATCTTTTCCGACAGGAGCTTCGATTTTTTCAACACCTCATTGGCTTCGGCGATCTCGTCCCAGAATCCGTCGGAATTTATTTTGTCGGCGTACTGTTTTTGTTCTTTCTCGGTTTCTTCTATTTTTATGTTTTTGCCGAGTTCTTCAATCTGCGAAATCAAATCGGCGAGTTCTTTTTTTGTTTCTTCCAATTGTATTATCATTGTGTTTTATACTCCGCTGTACGCGCAAAATCCCCCATCCACCGGGATGACCGCGCCGTTGACAAAGCCCGAGGCCTCGGGGCAGCAAAGCCAGAGCAGAGTGCCGAGTAACTCTTTCGGCTCCCCGAATCTCCCCATGGGGGTGCCCGCCAGAATCTTGCCTGTCCGCGGCGTCGGGTTTCCCTCCTTGTCAAACAGCAGGCTTCTGTTTTGCTCGGAGAGGAAAAATCCGGGAGCTATCGCATTTACCCTTATGCCCGCCTTTGAAAAATGCACCGCGAGCCACTGCGTAAAATTCGAAACCGCCGCTTTCGCCGCCGAATACGCCGGGATTTTGGTCAGGGGCACATACGCGTTCAGACTCGATATGTTTATAACGGAGCAGCCGGGCCTGTTTATCATGTCCCGGGCGAATACCTGCGTTGACAAAAGCGCCCCCGTGAAATTCAAATCGAACACATATTTTATGCTTTCCGGCATCAAATCAAAGAAAGTCAGAATATCCAAGGTTTCCAAATCCCCGTCAAAAAAGTATTCTTTGGTCGTGGTGCCCTCCGGGCGGTTTCCCCCCGCCCCGTTGATCAATATGTCGCAGGGCCCGAATTTTTCGGCGACAATGTTTTTCGCCTCTTTCAGCCTTTCGGGGTCCAAAACGTCGCACTGCACGGCGAGCGCTTTTCCCTGGCCGCTGTTATTTATCTTTTCGGCGACTTTTTTCGCGTTGTCGCGCTTTAAGTATATGAGCGCCACATTCGCCCCGCACTCCGCGAGCCCGTACGCGAACTCGGAGCACAGCACCCCGCCCCCTCCGGTTATAACGACGGTTTTGTTTGTCAGGTCTATTTTAAAAGGCAGCATATTTTTACCTCCCATTTCCCGTTAATAATTGATTGGAATTTTAACCTCACCATCGCCGTCATTGGAAATTTCCATCGGGTCGGAAACAGATACTCCATCTTTTTCGATATGGAAAGAGCCGTTTCCCGATATAAACAGAGCGTCCCCGTCACGCCTTATCGTAAATACGCCTTCTGAACTCCCTATGACCGTGACGTCGAAACTTTCGTCATTTGTAAAATAACTGACAGTGAAGTTATTACCCGCTTCCGATTCGATCTTTACCGCGTCGCCGTCGGCGATTCCGGCGGAAATGGTCGCGGATGCGTCGTCGGTGGTTATGTCGCACAAGATATCCCCGTTGCAAAGCGATACGCTGAATTCTCCCGAACCGCCGCCCGATTCGACCACGTATGAATCTTCGGGCGCCTTGTATACGATACCTTCGGGCCTTGGGCCATCCGGCATCAAACCGAGCGAAACCATTTCATATGCCCCGTCTATTTCCGTTATCGGAACGCCCGCTATGTTGGCGATCTCTGCGGTTTTGTGATTCACGGCTATACTCAACCCGGCGCCTTTTTTATCTCCATTCAAGGCTTTATTCACGGCGTCGTCTATGGTCTGCATGGGTATAAAAGTAATAGAATCGGTGATATTGTTCGACCCAAATGTAAGTCCCGGCCATAACTCGTAATCCCAAGCTCCGGTTGTCGTGTTTATGTATAGAAAGCGTTCCTCGTCCGGCCAGTTGTTGTCATATATCGATAATACGACGATATTGCCTTTGTCCGTAACCTTGTCCGTCACTTTGTACGGCACAACCGCGTGCCCGCCTTCGAATAGTCTCCTAACCGCTAAAATAACCCCGCCTTTCCCGGTCTTTTGAAAATCCCGGACAGCCTGTATCAACTCATTTTTCTTGTTTGTATTTTTACTGGAAACTTCTGATACGGCATTGAGCCGCTGTGAAATCTGATATCTTTCGAGCAGCTCTGTCACGTCGCTGTTTTTGTCTTTCGGCGCGGCCACATCGTGGATGTTTGCCGCCTTCGGCGAATATTTCTCTAGATCCAATATCGAATTGAAAAAGAGCAAATCGGTCGATGAAAATCCGAAACAGGACCCGCCCCATGGGGAATCATTATTATGCCAAAAACTCGCGTCGCTGGGCGAATATAATTCAAGATATCGTTCCATCGGTATCTTATGGCCCTTATCGTATCCGAAAGAAGCAAACGCATTTTTAAAAGGGTAATTGTCCCTTCCCATCACATAGAGCGCCGGCGCCGCGGCGGAAACCGTGTACGCGAAGGAGGCGACGGCGCTGTCTTCCATGTCCGGTTTTACCGCTATCGCTTTGATTGTGATTGTTTCCGTCACCGTGATCGGAGCCGTATATTTGGAACTTGAAGCCGTCGGAGCCGAGCCGTTTGTGGTGTAGTATATCGCCGCGCCGGGCGTCGCGCTCGTTATCGTGACTTTTGCGCCGCTTGCTATTTCGCCCGCGGCCGGATCGGCCGTCGGCGCTTTGACCTGCTCCACTTTTTCCAAAACAGCCATTTTGTCCATGATTTTTTTGGGGCTGTGCCTGTCTTCGGTCGTGCCGTCGCCGAGCCCCCCGTTCCAGTTCCATCCCCAGACCCACAGACTGCCGTCGTTTTTGACCGCCATTGTGTGATTCCAGCCCGCCGAAACATGGGCCGCGTTGTCCATGATTTTGACGGGGGCGGGCTTGTCCTTGGTCGTGTTGTCGCCTACCCCCCCGGACCAGTTATGCCCCCAGGCCCACAGGCTGCCGCCGCTCTTTATCGCCGCCGCGTGAGTGTCGCCCGCCGAAACCCAAATCACGTCGTCCATGATTTTGACGGGGGTGAGCTTGTCCTTGGTCGTGTTGTCGCCTACTTGCCCGTAATTGTTATATCCCCAGGCCCACAGGCTGCCGTCGCTCTTTATCGCCGCCGCGTACCCGCTGCCCGCCGAAACCCAAATCACGTCGTCCATGATTTTCACGGGGGTGAGCTTGTCCTTGGTCGTGCCGTCGCCGAGCTGCCCGTATTTGTTATATCCCCAGGCCCACAAGCTGCCGTCGCTCTTTATCGCCGCCGTATATCCGCTGCCCGCCGAAACCTGATTGGCCTTGTCCATGATTTTAGTCGGGGTGAGTTTGTCTTTGGTCGTGTTGTCGCCTATTTGCCCGTAATTGTTATATCCCCAGGCCCACAGGCTGCCGTCGCTCTTTATCGCCGCCGTGTGGGACAGTCCCGCCGAAACCTGAATCACGTCGTCCATGATTTTGACGGGGGTGAGTTTGTCCTTGGTCGTGCCGTCGCCGAGCTGTCCGTAATTGTTATATCCCCAGGCCCACAGGCTGCCGTCGCTCTTTATCGCCGCCGTGTGGGACCATCCCGCCGAAACCCAAATCACGTCGTCCATGATTTTTTTCGGGGTGTCCTTATCTTCGGTCGTGCCGTCGCCGAGCTGGCCGCGCCCGTTGGTTCCCCAGGCCCACAAAGCGCCGTCGCTGTCTATCGCCGTTGTGTGCCAGCCGCCCGCGCTGATTGTGGAATAGGCGTCGCTTATGGCTTTTGCCGGAACCGTACCAAAGGTGAACAGCGTCAAAATGAGAGCGAATGCGAGTGCGAGACTTACGAGCTTTTTCGTCGTTTTTGGTTTTTGCATGGATCGATTCCCCCTTTAAATATTTTCAAAATTCACAAACTCCAAAATTTCTCCCGGTGTGTCCGCGATTTTTTTTGCCCCCGCCTCGAGCAAAACGCCCGCCTGCCGGTAGCCCCAGCTGACACCGAGCGGAAACATGCCGGCATTCTGCGCGGTCTTCATGTCGATGTCCGAATCGCCGATATACAGGATTTCGCCCGGGTTTAGTTTCATCCTGTCCGCCAGGTAAAGCGCCGAATCCGGCTCGGGCTTGTGCGGGAACTTCGCGCTCCCGCCCAGGATTTCGGCAAAACAATCCCCGGGCAACAAAGACGTCACGATTTTTTTTGTCATGTCGTCCTGCTTGTTGGACAAAACGCACATTTTAACGCCCCCTGCCATAAGGGCGGCGACCAACTCCGCGATTCCGCCGTAGAGGCGGGTTTTTTCAAGGCAGCGCCCCGCGTAAAATTCTTTGTACCTATGCAGCGCTTCGTCCAGAAATTCGCCGTAGTCCGCGTTTTTTTTGATCTTTTCGGGCAGGCAGCCATCCAAAAACGCGCGGGCCCCGTTGTTTATATGCCTGAGTATTTCGCCGCGGCTCATCGCTTCAAAACCATAGCTTTCAAGCGTCATGTTTATCGCCTCGGCCAAATCGTCGCCCGTATCGGCGAGCGTACCGTCCAGATCGAATATAATACCGCAAAATTTCATCTGTGTTTACTTGTCCAGTCCGAGTTTGCCGAGTTTCTGCGTCAAGAAGTCCTTTGCGAGCTTTATATCCGCTTCGGGGTCGTCGCCCACTTCGCGCTCAATCGTCAAAAAGCCCCCATACCCGATTTTGTCGAGGGCGGCTAAGTAATTGTCCCAGTCGACCCCGCCTTTTCCAAGGGGCAGTTCTTCCCAGCCTTCGTGGTCGCCGATCATTATCCCGTCTTTGGCGTGGGTGTGGACTATGTATTTTTTGAGCGTTTCGACGCCTTTTACCGGGTCGTCCGCAACGCACATGACGAGGTTCGCCGGGTCAAAGTTGACCCTGACCCCCATGGCGCCGAGCGAATCCAAAAATCCCCCGAGAAGCGCGGCGGGCTCCGGCCCCGTCTCGACGGCGAAGGCCGAACCTATGGAATCCGCATAGACGGCGAGCTCCCTGCACGCCTTGCGCATGGTGTCCTTTTTTTCGTTTTCCGCTTCGGGAACCGTGCCGATGTGCGTGGTGACTATATCGCATTCGAGTTCTTTCGCCAGGTCCAAAACCCTTTTGGAATTTTCCACTTTTTTTATGTTCTCCGTTCCGTCCTCAAACCCGTGGCCGCCGAAATCCCCGCATATGGCCGAAAAAATCAGCCCGTTTGATTTCACTATGTCCAAAACCTCTTTTATCTTCGCCTTGTCCATAGCGTCGAATCTAAGCGCCCCGAAGGTGGCGTATGCCTGTATCCCCTGCGCCCCCAGAAGCGCCGCTTTTTTCACCCCTTCGGTAAAGGCCCGCATGGGGCTGTCGGACTTGGTCTCCGAATCGATCGAACTCGCCTTGAAAGATTCAACCATAACTCCTATTTTCATAATCTGCTTTCTCCTTAAAATATATTATATTGATTTTGACATTTCGTCTATCGTGCGGCTGAAATACGGCAAAAAGTTTTCCATGAAATATTTCAGCTCGTCGAGGCCGCTTGAGGCAAGCGTCTTGTATATTTCTTCTTTGGCCCTTGAAAATTCATGGTTGCCCGACTCGGTTTCCTCCGCGCATTTTATATAGGCGCAGAGCCTGTCCGCGGCTTTTACCACTTTGTATTCGATGGAATCGGGGGAATCGGGGCCGGCTTCATGCAGTATGAATTTCGCGTAATTTTCCCGCAGTTCCTTTGGCAGCGAGGCCAAAAGGTTTTTTTCGGCTTCACGCTCTATGGATTTGTATGTCTTTTTCATTTCCTTTGTATGATATTTGACCGGCGAAGGCATATCCCCGGTGAATATTTCGGAAACATCGTGATATACGGCCGAAAGCGCGATTTCGGCGGGGTTGTATGTCCTGTTGAAATACGTCACGCCGATCTCCGCGAGCGCGTGGGCGATTATGGCCGTCTCCAACGAATGCTCCGAGAGGTTTTCGGTCCTGAAACTGCGCATCAGTCCCCAGCGGTTTATGTATTTCAACCTGAACAGCAGCGCGAAAAACATCTTAGATTTTCCCCTATATAAACATATTCTCGACGATGAGGCCTTCTTTGGCCCCCTGTCTGCCTTTTACCAGCACAAGGCTGGCTTTTTTATTTTTTCCCGCGTATATGAACTTGATTTTTTTGGGGGTTATTTTGTATTCGGCCATTGCGGAAACAAGGCTCAAAAATCTGTCCGGGCGGTATACGACATAGAAGTCGCCGCCGTTTTTTAACAGCCTGGCCGCCGATTTTGCCACGTCGGATATCGTGCATGAAATCTCGCGGCGGGATATGTTCTTGTAGTCCACCGCACTCAGCATCCCGCTTGAGCCGCCGTCCTCGGTGTATTTTATATACGGCGGGTTGGTGAAAACCATGTCGGCCGAGTGCGGCGGTATCTTCGTTTCGCCGAAGTACAGACTGTCGCACTCCTTCAAATCGCCGCAAATTATCTTTATCCTGTCTTCAAGCCCGTTGTATTGTACATTATACACCGCAAGCCTCGCGTATATATCCGAAATCTCGACTGCGTATATGCCCTCCGCCTTGCCGCGCCGCGCCAGCAGCAGCGAAATCACCCCGGAACCCGTCCCCAGTTCGACCGCCGTTTTATACGCTCCCATATGCTCCCCGCAGATAAAATCCGAGAGCGTCAGCGCGTCCGTGCCGAAGAGCAGCCCGTTTTTTAGCTGATACAGGGTCAGATCGTCGTTTATTTGATCTCTGCGCAAATTTTTTTCGTCGTTTAAATCCATACTTTCCCAAAACAAAGACAACGCCGGGAACAATTTTTTTTAAAACTTGTACAGCCCGGCGTTTTCGTTTGTCGGTTTTACGCGTTTTCCGGCTGCGCCGCGTCGACGGGGCACACCCCCGCGCACGCCCCGCATTCGGTGCATTTGTCTTTGTCTATCGTGTATTTGCCGTCCTCTTCCTTTATGCACTCGACCGGGCATTCGGATTCGCAGGCCCCGCAGGCCACGCATTCGTCGCTTATAATATACGCCATGTTCATTCCTCCGTTTTTGGTGATTTTTGGTAAAAATATTTTTACAATCCGATTATATCACATTGTAAAAAAAAAATCAATAGGGTTTTTGTAAAAATCTTTCTTCTTCGCTGAATATGCAGCCGCAGTATTTCTGCATATACAGCCCTCTCTCCTTAGCCGCTTTCTGCCCTTCCCTGAAATTCGGCCTGAAATCGCCGTAGAAAAAATTTGTCCCGTACTGCTTCGCGCATTTTTCGCCGGTTTCCTTTATCATTTCGTGGTTTTGGTAGGGGCTGACGAGCAAAGTGGATGAAAACGCGCCAAATCCGCCCTCTTTGGCCGCTTTCGCGGTTTCGCCGAGCCGTATATTGTAACAATAGCCGCAGCGCTGCTTTAAATTGCCCGTCACATTTCGCGCAAACTCCGACACAGTGTACCCGCCGCGGACGATGAGCTCCAAGTTGTTTTCCCGGGTATAGGCCGAAAGCGCGTCAAGCCTCGCCTTGTATTCGGTGTACGGGTGGATATTGGGGCCGTACCACAGGCAGCATATCTGCTCAAAATCTTTCAGCATGGGGAGAGTGCCGGCTGTGCACGGGGCGCAGCACGCGTGCAGCAAAAGTGTGTTTTTCATGATTTTTCTTGTTTTTTGTTTTTTTTGGCGAATAAGGTGCCCATTGCGAACCTCGGCAGCGTCATGTACCGCCCCAGGCGCGAAGGGCTTTTGAGCAGGTAGTACAGCCATTCGAGGTTTAGCTTGATAAAAATTTTCGGCGCGTATTTTTTGGCCCCCGCCAGTACGTCAATCGTACCGCCCAGCCCGAGCATCAGCTTGGAGTTTACCCGCTCAAAGTTGGAGTGTATCCACTGCTCCTGCGCGGGAAAGCCGAAACACACAAAAATCACGTCGGGCGAAAAAGCGTTTATCTTTTCGAGCACGGCTTCGTTTTCTTCGTTTTGTCTGTTGAAATAGCCGTTGTGAAACGATATTTCGATTTTCGGGTATTTTTCCCCCAGATTTTTGGCCGCGAGCTCCACCGTTTCCTGCCTTGAGCCCAAAAGAAACAATTTTTTGCCGGTCTCCCCGAGATAGTCGAGCACCCGCAGCGAGAGCTCGTAGCCCCCCACTTTCTGTTTCAGCGGCTCCTTTAAAATCTTCGAAGCCGAAACGACGCCCGCCCCGTCGGGGATGAGCATGTCGGCCCAGTTCAACAGCTCAAACAGTTTTCCGGTTTTGTCGTCTATGCACCGCTGCAGTATGTCCGCATTGGGGGTAAACACCGCGTGTTTTTTGCCGCTTATATATTCCTTCACGGCGTTCACGGCTTCTTCGAGGCTCACATTTGCGATTTTCGCGCCCCGCACATCTATTATGTCAAACATTCAAAAACCCCGCTATCGCCCCGCCTGCATCCGCCGCCCCGAAGATGCTCGACCCGGCGACTATCACGCGGGCCCCCGCTTCTTTTATTTTTTTCAGGTTTTCCAGATTCACCCCGCCGTCCACTTCGATGTCGAATGTATAGTTTTTTTCGGTTTTGATTTTGTATAGTTCCGCGATTTTACCCAGTGAGCCCTCTATAAACTTCTGCCCGCCGAAGCCCGGCTCCACGCTCATCACCAGCACCATGTCCAATTCGTCCAAAAACGGAAAAACCGCGGCAACCGGAGTGTTCGGCTTTATCGAAAGGGAGCATTTTTTGCCGCCGCTTTTTATCAGGGCCAGGGTCTGCCGTATTTCATCTTCGCCCTCGCAGGCCTCGCAGTGGAAAGTTATTATGTCCGCCCCCGCCGCGATAAAATCCGGTATGTATCTCATGGGGTTTATTATCATCAGATGGACGTCGAATACTATGCCGCAAACTTTGCGTATCGAGGCTATGACGGGCGCGCCGAAACTTATGTTTTTGACAAATACCCCGTCCATGACGTCCAAATGCAGGTAAGGGCACCCGGCGCCGTCCATGTACACTTTTTTTATTTCCGATTCAAGATTTGAAAAGTCGCTGGCCAGCAGCGAAGGAGCCAGAATAACCATGATATATTTTCCCTTTTCTAAAACAAAAAATCCGCATCGCCGGTGAGCATCGCGTATATTCCGCGATATACGGCATTCGGGTTTTCGGTGAATTTTCTCGAAATCAGCCCGGCGGTCGTCTTGTCTTTTATAAACAGCGAGACGCGGAGCATATCTTTGGCTTCCCCTGCCGGGTTTTTTTCCTTTATTTCGCATTCGAACCTGTACCCGTCCGCTTCCTCCCGGATCGAATGCGAAATGTCCGCCCCGGATTTTTTGAGATCCATGTAGCGGGAGGCGACCGCCGTTCCCTTGGTTTTCGAAGAAGGCGGGATCAGATGCCCCAGGTTTTCGGCGATTGCCTTCCCTCGGAAGGTTATACGGTAAATATCCGCTTCGACGGCTTCGACGTCGCCGGAGGCGGAGAGTTTCGAGAATATATCGGCGAAATCGAAATACCCCACATAACCGCTCTCATATGTCATATTGGCTATATCGTCGTAACAGAGCCCGTGGCCGACGAGGCTCATCAGGTAGAGCACAAATACTTTTATTTCGTTTTCACGGGTCAAATCGCCGCGCATATCAAGCTCCAAATCCTATGTTTTCTACAGCCCTATAATTTCATTTTCTATTTTTACGGTTTCGGCGTAAAATTCCTCGAAAGTGAGCCCGTCGGGCTTTCCTATCTCGGCGGTCAGATATCCGTCCCAGCCCACCCCTTTGAGCGCGGGGATTATCTTTTTGTAATTCACGTCTCCCTCGAGCAGATTCGGCCATGTGCCGCCGCTGTTGATCCCGGAATTGCGCTTGAAGTCCTTGATGTGTATGTGGCTGATCCTGGCGCCCAATATATCTATCCAGTATTCGGACCAGGAAAAAGCGACGGTGTTTCCCACGTCGTAATACGCCGAGATATAGTCGCAAGAAAGCCTGTCGATGAAATCCGCCATGTCGAACGGTGACAAAAAGAAGGTGTTCCACACGTTTTCAAGCCCCACCTTTATTTTGTACTCCTCTATGAGGCCTTTGGAACCTTCCAAAAAATCAAAGCAGTTTTTATAAGCCCCGGCTATCGAGATATCTTCGCCTATCCCCCCCGGAACGACCAAAATCCCCGAAGCGCCGAGCGCCTTCGCGCACTGCAATTGTTTTTCAAGCAGCTTTTTTGAGGAATCGCGGCTCTCTTTTGCAGCCGATCCCATATTCGAGCTCCACCAAAGCGACGTCGAAATGCTGACTACGGGGAGTTTGTTTTTGACGGACAGCGCCGCTATTTCGGACAGCTCCCCCTCCGTGGTCTCAAGGGTGAGCGAATGCGCCGAATTGCCGGCGGCGTCCACGTTGAGCTCTATGCCGTCGAAGCCGGCTTTTTTGATTTGAGAAAACATGTCCTCGAAGTTTGTCTTTGAATCCACGGACCACGCGTTAATCGATTTTTTCATTTTTTTAAATCTCCTTAAATGATTTTACTCAACCGCTTTTTTGCAGTATTCCTCAAAAATTTTCACATACATGCCATAGTCGGAAAACGATACGCCCGGAGGGGTCTGATGATCGACCGAAGGGATATAGCAACTCGATTTCATAACGGGCAGTATGCGCTCAAATTCGCCCCTGATCGCCTTTTCCCCTTTGTTCATCACCATTTTGTCGTAGCCGCCCAGCATGATAAACTCCGGATATTTTTCGCGTATTTTCGCAATGTCCACATTCGCCTGGCGTTCCAAGGGGTATACCCCGTCGATGCCGGAGCTCACAAACCACGGCACCATCTCGGTCACATCCCCGTCGCTGTCCACCAACGTCTTCACGCCGTTTTTGTGGCAGAAGTCGTTTTGGACTTTGTAATGGGGCAGCATGAACGAGTCAAAGCACTCTTTTGAGACCATCGGGCCGTGATTATACGACATATCCTCGGCATACCCCACAAAATCGGGCTTCATGACCTCAAACAGCGCGGAGAGCGCCCTCATGTTGAAATCGCGGAGGTCCGCCGTTATCTGCCGCATCAGATCCGGATGGTCGTAAAAAGCGAACAAATGCGGCTCAATGCCGAATAAACGCCGGGGAAACCAGAAAAAGCCGTCGAGCCATATGCGCACGATTATCTCGCCGGCGTCATGGCGCGCCTTGAGGCCCTTCGCGGCATTCAGCAGGCCTTCTATCGCCGAGTCCGGATACATGCCGCCCCGGATTTTTTCGTAATCCCCCTCGTTTTCTATCACTCCCCGCCCGTGGCCGGGCGCGGGAGGGGTATGCGGGCTGCACCCCGCGCACCAGAGCTCGTCGAGGCCGAAATACTGCAAACTTTCGGAAAAACCGAGCCCCTTGGGAAACCCTTCCCCGGTCCAGCGGGCAATGGTCGTATCCCACCATGCCGCCCATTCTATCATGGGCAGCCTGTCGTTCGGCAGGCCGCCGTTCAGTACCGTTAAAAACCGTTCCCTCGCCGTCATAAAAAATCCCCCTTTGGCAAATTTTGAGCTGATTAAACATATTTTAACACATCGGAAAATAAAAATCAATGATTTTTTACAAAAATCCGCTTGAAATTTTTTAAAATTTGTTGTATTATATATATAGTCCCCGGCAGAAGGTAAAAAACGGCGGATAAAACGCCGGAAAGGCAAAAATTATGTTTAAAGCGGATCTGTTGCATTGCGATGGGGAATATATCTACAAAAAGCCGAAGATAATAGACGAAAATGTTTTCGAGGATCTGAAAATCGCGAAAATTTTCGACTTTTGCGCCCCGTTGAATTTTGACAATGTAAAAAAAGAGGATGTAAAATATACCACGGAGATCCTCAAAAACCCGTGCACGCTCAAAAAAGACGTCCTTTTCAGGCAAGGGATATTCAAAGTTTTCTTAGCCTCGGAAAATCTCGCGGAAAACTTGTACAAAGCGGCGGAAGACATCCTTGTTTTGACGAAGATAAGGGAAAATTACGATTTCGACTACGGAAACCAGAAGGACATCGAATATTTAAAAGCGGTCAACTATATATTCTTTTTAAAGAGCTACAAGCTGTATTTGGACAATATACACGAGACGGCGAGCCAAAGCGGGGTGAATTTTGATAATTCCGGCCTGAGTGAATTTTTCGCGCAGATCGAGCTCGAAAAAAGCAAAATGGAATCGCCCGAAATCGCCGAGCCCATGGACAAGTTTTTGTCGTATTTCAAGGACAAGAAAAACATATCGGGGGAGCTGCGCACGCAAAACGGAATTTTCACCAAGTTCAATTTTGACACCGACGTAAAAAACATAAAAAGCACTTATGCCCAAAAAATCCCGTTTCTGGATTTGATAAAAAGCGTCGAGGACTATCTCGAAATCTACCGGCCCGAATACGAAATAAAGGAAAAAGGCAGGTCCGCGGCCTCCGGAGGCGCGGAAAACGAGATATACCTGCCCGACAAATACACCAATTTTGAAAAGCATTTCATACTGCAGCTCATTTACGACGAGGAAACGGAAAACGGCGCCGATTTTTCCCCGCTCATAAAAAAGATAATAGAAATCCACGACAATCTGGACGTCTCCTGTTTTTCGGTGATTTTCGACCAGATGAAATTTTACAGGACGATGACCAAGGTCATAAAAATAATAGGCGGATATTCCGAAAACCCGGTCTGCTATCCCGAAGTTTATGAAAATCAGCCGAAACTTCAGATAAAAGGCTTGTTCGACCCCGTGATAGTCATTCAGAAGCTCGCGGATTTTCAGGAAAAGCACAATACGCGAAACCTCCCCGGGCAAAAAATATCCGGAATAATCCCAAATGAAATATCGTTTGGCGAAAAAAACCTTTTTGTGGTGACCGGGCCCAACAACGGGGGCAAAACCGCCTTTGTCAGGGCGGCGGGGATATCGCTGATTTTTTTCGGGGCCGGGGCCCCGGTGTTTTCAAAGGAAGCCGATATGTCGATCGGCTTAAATATCCATTCGCACTTCACCGCGAACGAGACCCATGTAAAAGAGAGCGGCAGGCTTCAGGACGAAATAAACCGCCTGAACAAAATCATGGAAAACTGCGACAATTTCAGTTTCATCGTGCTCAATGAGACGTTTGCGGGGACAAACTCGATAAAAGCGCTCGGACTGTTTGAGGATTTTTTGAGAAGCCTCGAAAAAATCAAATTTTTGTGCGTATATGTGACGCATTTCCACAATATCGCCTTCTCCGTGGAGGACAGGGGGGGCGAGCCCCTTTACGGCAAGTGCGACAATCTGATAGCAGTCATGGACAACGAGAGCAATACGCGGACATACAAGGTGCTGCCGGTGAGGCCCTCCGATACCTCGTACTCAAAGGATATAGTGATAAAACGCAACCTGAGCTGGGAACAGCTCAAAACGAATCTAAGGATTGGGGAAGACGCCAAATGAACAGATTTTCGATATTATACCGCGATAACAGCGCGAAAAGGAGCCTTTTCGACGAACAGGACGAGCTTGACATTTCCGACGAGGGCTACAACTTCCAAAACATTCTGAGCGATTTGAATCTCGGCGAAATCAGCAAATGCACGACCCTGTCCTCCAAGGAGATAAATTATGTGCTCGGTATCGCCTCGGATTTCAAAAGCGGCGAAGAGGACGTCGCCGTACGGGTGGAAATCATAAAGGACTTTTTGGGCATACGGGACTTTTTTTTGAATTTCGAAAGGCAGATGCGTTATTTTGTCGAAGTCAAAGCCAAACTCGCCGACGCGAAGCGCAATATGATGAGGGCTTCAGCCGACATACAGAGCGAAACCTCTTTTTTGAACTACAACCGGATCGTGTCCGCCTGTTATTTTTTTTCGCTCACATACAAAACCATATTCAATCTGTACAGGGAGTTCAAATACCCCCAGATAAAAAGCACGAAACTTCAGGAACTCGGGGATTTTCTGATCGATCTGGTCGAAAACAGCTCCTTTAAGCAGTTGGATGAGGAATGCAGGATATTCTGCGACCATGTAAACGAAGGCGTGGTTTTTGACACGGATATAAAGATGAATTCCATTCTGAGGATCGTGTCTCTGAAACTGCGGGATTTCCGCTATATCAAGCCCGTGCAGGCCGGTTTGTTCTATTCGGTCATGCGCGCTCTGGCGATTGAGGAAAAGGCGCAGAAAAACAAGCTCATATACATAGAAAAAACCTTCACGCAGGAGAGCCTCATATCCAAAAACGACGACGCCTATCTGAAGGGCACCATAGAGCAGCAGATAAACCTGATTGCGCGAAGGCTCGCCTCCATATACGAGACCCTCATCGACCTGTTCTCAAATCTCTCGGGCGAGCTCACTTTCTATAAGTACGCCCTGAATATGATAGCATATATGAAAAGCGCGAATATTCCCTGCTGCTTGGCGGAAATTGCGGAAACGCCGGAGGGAACGGGGTGTTTTGCGGAGTTTTCGGGGCTTTGCGACGTCACTCTGGCTGTGGCGCACGGGGATGGGGGATCGGGGGCCGAAGTGGTGAAAAACGACTGCGCCATAAATGAAAACGACAAAACCAATCTCATAATCGGAGCCAACCAGAGCGGGAAAACCACATTTTTGCGCGCGCTGGGCTCGGCTCTGGTGTTCGCGCGCGTGGGGCTTCCGGTGCCCGCAATAAGAGCGAGGCTTGGTCTGTTCGCCAATCTGTACACCCATTTTCAAAGATACGACGAAGATTTGAAAAACGAAGGGCAGCTTGACACCGAGCTGGCCGAAATGGAAAAAATAGTGTATTCGGCCGACCAAAACAGCATTATACTGATGAACGAGTCTTTTTCGTCAACCGGCCAGAAAGACGCGAAACAGATCGCCTGCGACGTCTTGTCGGCGCTCTCGCGCGTGGGCGCCAAGGTGATATACGTCACTCACATAACCGATATGCGCGAAAGGCTGAGGGAGGGGGGGCATCTCGGCGAATTTGAAAAGAAAAATATAAACCTGTACAGAACCGGACAGAAAGACGACGGGACCCCTTCGTTTAAAATAGAGAGGATTTTGTGAGGTCATTTATGATTATTTTGGGAATAGACCCGGGGCTCGCGACTGTCGGGTACGGCGTTTTGAAATATGAAAAACACAAATTCACCACGATAGACTACAACGCGGTAATAACGCCCCCGCACATCCCGGTGCACGACCGCCTGATTATGATATACGACGATTTGCAGAAAATCATAGACCTGCACAAACCCGACGACCTCGCCATAGAGGAGCTGTTCTACAACACAAACCAGAAGACCGTCATCGCGGTGTGCGAGGCCAGAGGCGTCATTTTGCTGTGCGCGCGCCAAAACGGGCTGAATATAAGCGAATACACGCCGCTGCAGGTAAAGCAGGCCGTTGTGGGCTACGGGCGCGCGGAAAAAATCCAGGTCCAGTCGATGGTAAAAAACATACTCAACCTCGAAAAAATCCCGCGGCCCGACGACGCCGCCGACGCCGTGGCGCTCGCCATCTGCCACGCGCACTCAAAACCCACAAATTCGCTTTTCAGCGCATTAAAAGCCAAATAACAAATAAATATAAAAACCGGGGAGATTTTTAGGTATGTATTATCACATAGAGGGCATACTCGCCTACAAGGAAGCCAATATGGCGGTTATCGACTGCGGCGGGGTGGGCTATAAACTGAATATAAGCTATACCACTTATTCCAGGCTCCCCGAAACGGGGAAAAAAATAAAATTGTTCTCGCATCTGGTGGTAAAAGACGACGCGCTCGACTTGCTCGGATTCTGCGATTTGTCGGAAAAGAACGCCTTTTTGATGCTCACCTCGATTTCGGGGATCGGCGTCAAGGTCGCCACTTCGGTGCTGTCGGTGCTGACCCCCGAAAAATTCGCCTATGCCGTGGCCTCGGGGGATTACAAGGAGATTTCGGCGGCTCAGGGGGTGAGCGCGAAAACGGCGCAGAAGATAATCCTCGAGCTCAAGGACAAAATAGACAAAGACGGCGCCTCCCCGGCAAAATCGGGTTTTGCCGAGCCATCCCCCGCCGGGGAAGCCGCCCCTGCGGGAAATATAAGGGGGGACGCGATAATTGCGCTCATGGCTGTGGGCTATTCCAGGACGGAAGCGGGCGAAGCGTTGAAAAACATGGATTTTTCCAAACCGCTCGAGGAGATAATCAAGCTCAGCCTCCGAAACCTCGCCAAGAAGTAGGGATAAAAGTAAAGAAAAGAAAGAAAAGAAGGGATAAAAATATCACATGGATACGCAAAATAACGATATCGAAAATTACGGCGAGTACGACGAAGACGAAAATATGCGCGTGGTCTCGACAAAATATCAGGACGACGACGGCAGCGCGGAGCTGTCGCTGAGGCCGAAAACCCTGAGGGAATACATCGGCCAGGACAAGGTGAAGGAAAACCTCAGGGTATTCATCGAGGCGGCAAAAGAGAGAAGCGAAAGTTTGGACCACGTGCTGCTTTACGGCCCCCCCGGCCTCGGGAAAACCACCCTGGCCGCAATAATCGCAAACGAGATGGGCGTGGCCGTGCGGACCACTTCGGGGCCCGCAATAGAGAGGCAGGGCGATCTGGCCGCGATTTTGTCGGGGCTCTCCGACGGAGACGTTTTGTTTATCGACGAAATCCACAGGCTCTCGAGGGTGGTCGAGGAAGTTTTGTACGCCGCGATGGAGGACTACGTTTTCGATATAGTGATCGGCAAGGGCCCCTCCGCGCGCAGTATCAGGATAGATCTTCCGAAGTTCACCCTTGTGGGGGCCACCACGAGGGCGGGCCAGCTGTCTTCCCCCCTGCGCGACAGGTTCGGAATAGTGCAGAGGCTCGATATGTACGAAAAAGAGCAGCTTGTGGTGATAGTCAAGCGCAGCGCCTCGATTCTGGGCATGGAGATAGACGAGAGCGGCGCCTCCGAGATCGCCTCGCGCTCAAGGGGCACCCCGCGCGTCGCCAACAGGATACTCAAAAGGGTGCGCGATTTCGCGCAGGTCCGGGCGAGCGGCGTCATCGACAGCGAAGTCGCCGACAAGGCGCTGACCATGCTCGAGATAGACAAGCTCGGCCTCGATTCCACAGACAGGAGGATGCTCGAGGCCATCATAAAGTTTTTCGACGGCGGACCGGTGGGCCTCGACACGCTGGCCGCGACGATAAACGAGGAATCCATAACCCTGGAGGACGCAGTCGAGCCCTTTTTGATGCAAATCGGCTTTCTGAACAGGACCCCGCGCGGCAGGTGCGCCACGAGGGGCGCTTATGAACATCTGAAAATGGAATACAGGGCGAACCTCTCCGGCCAGATATCGCTCGTCGATGAAGAAGAATAAAAAAAGCCGATGATATACGTAAATAACTGGGAGGATTACGCCCTGCTCGACGTTTCCGACGCAAACAGGCTGGAGCGCTGGGGAAAATATATACTGATACGCCCCGACCCGCAGGCCATATGGCAAAAAAAAAGCAGCGCTTTGTGGGATATGGCCGACGCCGTGTACAGGCGTTCGCCGAGCGGCGGCGGGGCGTGGGATTTCAAAAAAAAGCTGCCGGAAAAATGGACGATTGGCTATAATCCGCTCGGACTTGAATTCGAGGTTTCCCCCATGGGGTTCAAGCACATGGGGCTCTTTCCCGAGCAGGCGGCCAACTGGAATTACATGGCGGATAAAATAAAAAAAGCAAACCGGAAAATATCCGCGCTCAATATGTTCGCCTATACGGGGGGCGCGACTATCGCCTGCGCGAAAGCGGGGGCGGGCGTGTGCCATGTCGACGCGCAGAAAAATATCATAACCATGGCAAAGCAGAACGCGCGGCTCTCCGGGCTCGAAGCCGCGGATATCAGGTATATTTCCGACGACTGCTCCAAATTTGCCGCCCGCGAGCTGAGAAGGGGCAGAAAATACGACGCGGTGATTCTGGACCCGCCTTCATTCGGCAGGGGCGCGAAGGGCGAGATGTGGAAAATCGAGGACGACCTGTTTGAGCTGCTCAAGTTGGCGGCGGATATACTCTCCGACGACCCGCTGTTTGTGCTCGTGAATCTGTACACTGCGGGGCTCGCGCCTTCATGCGCGGGATATATGCTCTCGCTTTTGTTTTCGGGCCGCTTTGGCGGCGCGGTCGAGTCCGACGAAATAGGGATATACGCCGAAAGCGCGAAGGCCCCGTTTCCGTGCGGGGCCTTTTCGAGGTGGAGCAGATAGCTTTGTCACTCTATTGCGAGGATGGCGTCGATCTTTTTTTGCATCGCCCGGAGGTCGGAGGCTTCCTGTTTTTCGTATGCCGAGATAAAATCCCTTTTCTGCTGGGCTATGGTATTGACCCACAGGCCTGTAAGGCCGCTGCTCATCACATACGCCGGGTCGAACACTTTGCTGTCGAAGAGTATCTTGAGCATCTCCACGGATTCTTCGTCCCTGACCAATTTCACATTCAGCACCACGTCGTAATAGACCGGGAGTATGTCCTTGTAGGACAGATACGACAGCTCCTCGATGATTATCCCCGTCCATTCCGGGTTCGGCAGCATGAGGGGTATCGACATCATGGAGGCGTGGCCGTCGACATAGGCGTAATATCTCTCCTGGGCGGATTCGTATTTCGGGAAGGGCACTATGCCGAAATCGAACTCGGTGTTTCTGAGCTCGTTCACGCGGCAGAGCTGGTTGCCGTAGAAAACGCCCAGCGAATTTGCGAACATACCGACTGTGTCCCCCGTAAACCACCAGAGCTCCTTGCTGTATGAGTTTTCGCTGTTCATTATATCGTATGTCTTGTCGTAAATATCGAGGGTTTTGGGGTTTATGAGGTCGAGGACGGGTATGTCGTTTTCGTCTTTTTTCATCATATGGCCGCCGCCGGCCCATAAAAACTGCACGGCCGCGGTGCAGATATAGCCGTAGCGGTCCTTGTCGTCCATTTTGCCGTCGCCGTTTAAGTCCGCTGTGCCGGATTTTATCAGCTCCGCGAATTTGTCGAAAGTCCAGCGGTCGGTTTTGACCAACTCATAAGGGTCCTCCACGCCGTAATCCTTCATCAGCTGCTTATTGAAAAATATGCAGTAAAGGTTTTCGTTTGTGGAAAAGCTCAAATCGCTCAAGCCCATATACAGCCTGTTTCCTATCGAACAGCCTTCATTGGCCCCAAGGTTCCAGTAAGGCTTTTTTGTGTCGATGTTCGGAAATGCCGCTATGTCGTAAAAGACCCCTTTTGTCGCGCTGTCGATCCCGTACATCATGTGGGTCATCAGCAGATCGTAGGACTTGTCGCCCGCCTTGACGCTTCTTTCGACAATCGCGTTGGCCTGGGTTTCGCCGCTTCCCTCCAAAAACGTGTCCATTTCAAATTTGCAGTTGTACTTTTCCTCGAGCGCCGTATTGCGCCTGTACACCGCGTCGTTGATCAAATCGCCGGTTTCCGTCTCGGATATAAGGTCGCGGGTATGCACGGGATAGGGATGGTAATACGCGTCGTCGTCGCGCGTGGCGAACTTGAAGACGTATCCCCCCATGTCGACGGGCTCGAAATTCGGGTTATACCGCGTTTTGTCGTCGGCGTTGTCGGCCGCTTCGCTTGAATCTTCCGCGCCGTCGTTTTTTTGTTCGTCCTGCTTTTGGCCGTCCTGCTTTGAGTCGCCGCAGGAAGCCGAGGCAATCGCCGTAACTGCCAGCAGCAGGGCAAGCAAAAAAGCGATTATTTTTTTGTGTTTCATTTTTTATCTCTCCTCAAATTTAAATCATTACATTTTCATATTATATACAAATTATTTCAAAAATATTAATGCATTGGAAATTTACTTGCCGTTCAAATATTTCCCGCCGGAAATATGGTATAATCGGTAAAACCAAACATCGATTAAGGGAGGAAAAATTCATGGCAAACAATTTAACCGATCTGTGCCGGGGGCGTTACCCCGCGGGCCTTTTCTATTTTTCCCGGGAGCTGTGGACCGACGAAGGCGTAAAACAGGCGGCTGAAACCGGGGCGGATTTTATCATGGCGGTCGAATCGCCCGAGCCGCTTACGGACCTGTGCGAAAAGTACAATCTCGGCATTATTTCGACTTCGAACATAACGCCCATGTGGTGGGGCGGAGACGGCGACAACGCCGGAGGCTATGCCGCGCATTTCCCCGTGGAAAGACTCGACGAAATACAAAAAACCTATCCCGAAAGCCCCGCGGTATGGGGCGATTATCCGGTGGACGAACCGAACTCGAAGGATTTCGCGCATATAGACAAAGTGGTGAAGCGCTATACGGAACTGTTCCCGGACAAGCTGCCCTTTATCAATCTGTACCCGAATTACGCGAGCATCCCCAAAAACACGGGAGAAGAAGTGGTTTCGCAGCTGGGCAACTTCTCCTACGCGGAGCATATCGACCAGTATGTGCGCGAAGTAGGCCTGCCGTATATATGCTTCGACTATTACCCTTTCACCGGGGTGTTTTCCACATACCTCGAAAATCTCGACATTGTGGCAAGGGCCTGCAAAAGCTCAAAAAAAGAGATGTGGGTCATAATCCAGACGGGCGCCTGGAAAGCCGAAGCCGCTCTCGAAGCCCATCAGCTCGACTGGCAGGTATATCTGTGTCTGGCATACGGGGCAAAGGCGATCATACACGCGAGCTATTCAAAAGGCTGGTGGGACGAGTCCACATCCTGCGTAAATCTCAAGGGCGAAAAAAACCCCATTTATGAATACGCGAAGCGCATAAACTCCGTACTGCATTCCCTGCTCGGCTCGGAATTTTTGAAATACGAATATCTGCACACCGGGGTATGCGGCGATATCGCCTCTTCGGACGAGCGCATCCGATCGCAGCTTTCCAAACAGGCCGGCGTCGAAAAACCCTCGGGGCTGCCGGATATAACAATCGAAGCGGACAGGGCGGTCGTGGCCGGATATTTCAAAAAAAGCGACGGTTTCGCGGTCATGCTGACAAATTCGCACAACCCCTTCGACAAATCGGTTCCGGCAAAGCTGAAGCTCAAAGCCCCCGGCTGCAAAAAGATAAACATATACGGGGCACAGCAGAGCTCGGCGGATGCGGAATCGGCCGAGTTCCGGCTTGAAAGCGGCCAAGGCGCCTTTGTCACTTTCGGGTGAGTCAAAATATATCATTGTAAAAAAAGCGGGAGGAAAAAATCCATGAAAGAAAAAATACTGCCGGGCTTTGTTGTGCTCGCTGCGGTTATAGCCCTGACCGCCGCCTTTTTGGGTTCATGTTCAAAAGAAGAAGGCACAAACAACACAAACGCCGCCCCGACGGACGCCGCCGCCGAAGCAGCCGACGAGGAATATTCGATGGTCGAAGACCGCCAAAAAGTCGCGGACAATATTGAGGACGAGGATATGGGCGGCATCGGCTTCCGGGTGGCCTACAGGGACAACCACTACATCAACGAATTGTTCGTCGAGGATGAAAGCGGCGAAAACGTGGAGGACGCCATATACCTCAGAAACAAAAAAATAGAGGAAAGGTTCAACATAAATTTTGTGACGGTACCGGTGGTAAGCCCGGAAAAAGAGGCTCTGAAAGCGGTGCGGGCGGGCGACGACGCGCTGGACTTGGTGGTCACGCACATGATAGAACTGGCGGGCTCCTCGCTTTCAAACCCCTACCTCGACTGGAATTCGCTGCCCGGGGACATTTTGTCCCGGATATGGTTTTTACAGGACGCAGTAAAAGAAATGTCCGTCAACAACAAGCTTTTCGTGGTGCCCGGCGAGTACTGCCTGTCAATTCTGTACAACTCCTACTGCATGTATTTCAACAAAACGCTGGTGCAGAACCACGGGCTCGAAAACCCGTACAGGCTCGTGCTCGAAGGCCTCTGGACGCTGGAAAAATTAAACGAGATCACAAGGGGCCTGTACCAGGACCTCGACGGCGACGGCAAAAAAAGCACGGGGGATTTTTACGGGCTGGCGACCAACTATTACAGCGCGGCGGTGACTTACACCTATTCTTCCGGAATGAGGATAATGCAGAACAATTCGTCCGGCATTCCCGAAAATATAGTTCCCAGTGAAAAAATCTACGCCAATTTCAATAAAGTCTACGATCTGCTCATAAACAACCCGGGCGCCTTCGCCGGCGACTGGGGTCAGGATTCCACGATATACAGGGAAAACCGCGCGGTTTTCTTGAATGATCTTTTTTCCGCGGCGAAAAGCTTTCGGACACTGGAGGACGATTTCGGCATGATCCCCTATCCGAAATTCGACGAGGCGCAGCAGGGCTATTATACGATGTCGGACGGCGGCTCGTCGATGATGGCCATACCCAACACGGTAAAAGACCCCGGCAGGATAGGAAAAGTGGTGGGCGCGCTCAACGCGGAGAGCTGGAAAACGGTGGTGCCGCAATATTACGACGTGGCCCTCAAGATAAAATTCGCGCGCGACGACGAATCCGTGCAGGTGCTCGACATGCTGCTGGACGGGCGCACGTTCGACTTCGGATATATTTACGACAACTGGCAGGGCTACGCTTTCTATATTCAGGACCTGATCTCCAAAAAAAGCGACGGGATATCGTCATGGTTTGAAAAAAGGGCGGGCTCGGCGGAAAAAAACTTGGACAAGGTGCTCCTGTCTTTCGAGGATTAGGCAAAGCGTTATCTCAGTACCCCCGAAAAGCCCCTCGCCTCGCGCTCGACTTTTTCGATTACCAAATAATCCGGCTTTACCTTCTTTAAGTATTCCATATCTATCCGGAAATCCCACATCGCGTTGATTATGAATGTGCCGGCGGTCTCGGATATGGGGCCGATCATCGCGACGCTGAACGAATCCCTGTACATCACCACCGTGGGCCTGTCTTTTCCGTCCTCTTTCACCCATACTTCAACTCCCATTCCGGGATCGCCCACGAGCTCTGTCCGGACCGCTTTGGGATTTTTGAACCTGACCGTGGTGGTCGTCGAAGTATAGGCGTAGCTGTCGAAAAACAGCATATTCGAAACTATATCCCCGCCGTACATCGTGGTTTCGGATATGAGAAGCTCCGATTCCGGAATGGGTTTCGCATCGGGGAATTTTTCCCCTATGTATTCAAACAGCTCGCAGTAGCCGTAATACGCGCCGAGTTCGTTCCAGTGCGTGTCGGACCAAAAATACTGCATAAAGTCGCGTTTTTCCCGTATGAGCCGCTGATACGGGAATATCACCTTGACGTGCGAGGTCTCAAATGCGCGCACTATCTGCTTTGAGCGCGAATCGTCGCTTTCTTTTTGTTTTACCAAAATTTCGGGCATGTGCTCCGGGTATATCGTGGCGGGGTTCGGCGCGATAAAAATTATGAGCTCCGTTTTAAGCCCCGCGTCGGTCAGCTTTTTTTGCAGTTTTTCCGCTCCCTTGCGCA